>CAMBQC010000082.1 GCA_945869855.1 Prosthecobacter debontii | reverse complement strand
TGGATGACGGTCAGGTTTTTCAGCCCGAGGAAATCCATTTTCAGGAGGCCGACCTCGGTGATGGCGTTCATGTCATATTGGGTGACGACCTCGCCCTCGTTGCCGCGGGTGAGGGGGACGTGCTCATCGAGGGGTCGGTCTCCGATGACGATGCCGGCGGCGTGGATACCGACGCTGCGGTTGATGCCTTCGAGGCGGAGGGCGTAGGACCAGAGTTCCTTGTAGGTGGAGGAGGACTCGATGAGTTCGCGCAACTCGGCCTTCGCGTCCCACTCGGACTGGAGGGTGGTGCCGGGTTTCGGCTCGATCATTTTCGCGATGCGGTCGGCCTCGCCGTAGGAAATCCCCATGACGCGGGAGACATCGCGGAGCACGGACTTCGCGCCCATGGTGCCGTAGGTGATGATGTGGGAGACGGATTTTTCGCCGTATTTTTTCCGCACGTAATCGATGACCTCGGCGCGGCGGGACTGGCAGAAGTCGATATCGACGTCGGGCGGAGAGACGCGCTCGGGGTTGAGGAAACGCTCGAAGAGCAGGCCGAACTGGAGCGGGCAGATGTTGGTGATGCCCATCGCGTAGGAGGCGAGCGATCCGGCGGCGGAGCCCCGGCCGGGGCCGACGGGGATGTCGTTGTCGCGGGCCCACTGGATGAAGTCCGCGGTGATGAGGAAGTAAGAGGCAAAGCCGAGTGAGTTGATGGTATCGACCTCGTATTTCAGGCGCTCGGCGACCTCGGGGGAGTTGGCTTTTTCCTCACCGTAGCGTTTCACGAGGCCGTCCTGGCAGATTTTCATCAGGTAATCTTCGCGCGGGGAGCCGTCGGGCGTGGGGAACTGCGGGTATTTCTCGGAGGAGGTGGAGTCGAGCTTGATGGTGACGTTGCAGCGCTCGGCGATGACGAGGGTATTGTCGCAGGCTTGCGGGATGTCCTTGAAGATGCGGCGCATTTCAGCGGGTGTCTTGAAATAGACCTCCGGGGTGTAGCGCATGCGCGTTTCATCGATGACCATGGAGCCGGTGCCGATGCAGATCATCACATCGTGGGCCTCGTGGTCGGTGCGGTGGAGGAAATGGACGTCGTTGGCGGCGACGACGGGTAGGGAGAGCTTACCCGCGAGGGCGATGAGCTGGGGGATGAGGTTGAGCTGGGCTTCGAGATCGTGGTTATGGAGTTCGACGAAAAGGTTGTCCTTGCCGTAAATGTCGCGGAGTTCTGTTAGGACTTCGAGCGCCTTGTCGGTTTCGCCTTTCAGCAACCACTCGTTGACTGGGCCGGAGATGCAGCCGGAGAGGCAGATGATGCCTTTGGAGTGGGCGCGGAGGATCTGTCGATCCACGCGGGGCTTGCCGTTATACATGCCATCGAGATGGCCAATGGAGGTGAGTTTGGAGAGGTTATGCCAGCCCTCATTGTTCTCGGCGAGGAGAGTGAGGTGGGTGGCGGACTTGCGGTTTGGGATCTTTTTTTTCTCCGCGATGGTCTCCGGGGCGAGGTAGATCTCGCAGCCGAGGATGGGTTTCACGCCGGCATTCTTGCAGGCTTGGTAGAACTCGATCGCTCCGAAAAGGTTACCGTGATCGGTCATGGCGACGGCGGGCATGCCGAACTCGGCGGCGCGCTTGGCCAGCTCCTCGGTACGAATCATGCCGTCGAGCAGCGAGAATTCCGTGTGCAGGTGGAGGTGGACGAAGGAATCGGACATGGGGCGGGGAGATTGAGGATTGTCGATTGTTGATTGTCGATTGAAGAAACGAGAAGAGGTGATTATGCGGTTGATTTCGTCGGCGGGGGTGGCTTGCATGGGTGTGCCGCCGGTTGGCGGAAATGATTTATGTCCGACAATAAAACACTCTCCGTAGATTCCAGCGGCCCCTTGGGCGAGATTTCGCAGGCACCTCCCGCGCTGGAGATGTTTCTCGATAAGCATCAGGCAAAGATCATCGTGTTCGCGATTATCTTGGTGATCGGCGTGGCGGTTTACGTGGTTCAGCGAGGCATTGCGCAGAGCAATGAGGAAACGGCCGGTGGTTTGCTCACAAAGGCGGTGGATCTTTCTGATCTGCAGGGAGTTGTAAAAAACCATGAGGGAACGGCGGCGGCGTTCAGCGCGAAGCTTCTCCTCGCCGACAAGCAGTGGGAGGACGGACAACAGGACAACGCAGTCGCTACCCTCAAGGCATTCATCGAAAGCAGCGGCGCTCACCCAGCTATTGCCAGCGCGAAGGCTAGTCTTGCCTCCAAGTTGCTAGCCCAAGGAAAACAGGACGAAGCCGCCGATTTATTCAGCGAAATGACGGATGATCCGGATACGAGTTTCTTGGCACCTTACGCATTGATTTGTCTGGGTGACATCGCGGCCGCAAGAGGCGACATCGAAGCTGCCGCAAAAGCGTATGAGACGTTGACCGTCGAATTTTCCGAAAGTTCCTTCGCCCGCGATGCCTCTGAGCGAAGCCTTTTACTAAAGGCGAAGGCTCCAGCCGAGGTTGCGGCTCCCATCACGGTGCCCGACGCAAAAATTTCCTCTAAGGATGACGACGCGGCGGCTCCCGGGGATGTCCAGATTGATGAATTGATCGATGCCGTGAAGGAGAGTTCAAGCGGCACCGGAACAAACCCGCTCCTCGAAGGTTCGCCGGATTCCGAGTGATTCCGGGGAAATCCTCATTGACAGGGGGGTGAGCTGATCCGTAGTTTTTGGCGTGTTTAAAAAAGTCATCGGCCAAGATACCAGCGATCCGCAAAAGCCATCGCTGACCACCCCTGAGGAGCGCTCCTCTTACGCCCCTTCGCCCGCTTTGGGTCAAGCCCCTAGCTCTTCCTACGGTTCGGCGGCACCCTCCGTGAAGCCACCTAGCGGAGGCACTCGCAATGTCCTTTCCTCCGACGTGGATATCAAGGGTATCATGAAATTTCAGCACGATCTCATCGTTGACGGCAAGATCGAGGGGGAAATCCACTCCACCGGCAACCTCACGGTTGGTGAGAACGCCCGGATCAAGGCCGAGATCAAGACTGGCACCGTCGTGGTTTACGGAAAAGTCCACGGCAACATGACTGTCAGCGAGCGCGTTGAACTCAAATCAAGCGCCGAGGTAATCGGCGACATCAAGGCCCAGACCTTGGTGATCGAGGCCGGAGCCATCTTCGTCGGCAAATCAACCGTTGGCACGCCCACCCAAGCAGCTCCCGCGACTACGGAGACGAAACCCTCGCAGCCCGCGACCGCCTCCCAGCCAGCCTTGGCAATAAGTTGAGCTGTGGCGCGGTTTTGTGACTAGGAGGTATCTGCGTAGATGGGTGTCGAAACGAAAGCGAAGCGCATCGAGCTGTCATGCCCGAAGTGTGAGAATCAACAGCTTGAGCCGGCCATGGTCATTTCGACCCTCTGCCGCTCCTGCGGTTATCACATGGATATCATGGACGGCAAACCCGTGCCGCGCACCACGCACGTCACGAAGCTGGCCAGCGCCGGTAAACCACCTATCCAGCATGCTTCGACGGGAACCACGGAAGCCGAGCCCATAACGGTTAAGCGGGAAGGGGTGGGTTTTTTCCGCAAAATATTTCAAGGTGAACCCGCGAAGCGTGAGGTGGACTGCTTCCACTGTGGCAAGGTCTTTGAGGTCGTGTGCGACGCCCAATCAAGTCAGTGCCCGAAGTGTGGAGGCTACATCAGCCTACAGGACTTCGAGGTGGACAATGACTGGCGTCGCAGCATCCAAACCCGCGGCGATGTCATGATCCTGAAAAACGGTTCCATCATCGGGTTGCCTGTGCAGTGCCATGACCTGACGGTTTTCGGGAAGCTTGCGTCTTCCGTGGATTGCTCCGGCACCATGCGCATCCGGAGCCATGGCAAGATCGTCGGCAACATAAGATGCCGGGAGCTGCGCGTGGAGCGCGGTGCGGAAGTGGAATTCCAAGGCGAAGTCCACGCGGGCAGCGCGTATATCGACGGTAACGTCAAAGTGCAGATCACCTGCGCCGGGACGATCACACTGGAGAAAAAAGCCCACCTTCAGGGAGTCGCCAGAGCGGGTGCGCTGGTGGTCAAGGCGGGAGCGAAACACACCGGTATGATGGAGGTCATCAAAGCGGCTTCCGACACCGCCAAGGCCGTTTGACGCTTGCATCTTCGCGGGGCGCGGGGGATTTTCCCGCCATGCAGCTGGCCTTGGATCTGAAAGCGGAAATTAGGGAACTCAAGCGTGCAAGGAACGCCGTGATCCTCGCCCACAATTACCAGACCGGGGACATCCAGGATGTGGCGGACTACGTCGGCGATTCTTTGGGACTAGCCTACCAAGCCAAGGCCACCGATGCGGATGTGATCGTTTTCTGCGGTGTGCATTTCATGGCGGAAACCGCGAAGATTGTAAACCCCGCGAAGATCGTAGTCCTGCCTGACAAGGACGCGGGTTGCTCGCTGGAGCAATCCTGTCCCGCCGACCAACTCGCCGCCTTTCTCGAAACGAACCGCGAAAAGAACTACTACGTCATCGCCTACATCAACTGCTCCGGCGGTGTGAAGGCGCTTTGCGACGTGATCTGCACCTCCGGCAATGCGGTGAAAATCGTGAACCTCGCGCCCGCCGACCGCCCCATCCTTTTCGTGCCGGACGCGAACCTCGGCGCATGGGTGATGGAGCAGACCGGTCGGAAAATGGATCTCTGGCAGGGGGCGTGTTATGTCCACGTCGAGTTCACGCGGGACTCGATCAACCGCATCAAGACAGAATATCCCGACGCGCTGGTCGTCGCGCATCCGGAATGCACCCAAGCCGTGCGACTGCTGGCGGACGAGGTCTGCTCCACCGAGAAAATGGTCACCTACTGCAAGAATGCACCGGTGAAGGACATCATCGTCGTCACCGAGAGCGGCATGCTCCACCGTCTGAAGCGCGAGTGCCCGGACAAGAACCTGATCCCGGGGCCCACCGACCGCTGCGCCTGCGCGGATTGCCGCTACATGAAAATGAACACCATGGAAAAACTGCGTAACTGCCTACGCGACCTCGCGCCGCGCGTGGAGATGGACGAGGAAACCCGCCAGCGCGCCGAGCTGCCTTTGCTGCGGATGCTCGAACAGTCGAAGTGATGCGCCGGATTATCCGTTTGCTTTCGGATTCTTCTTTGTAAAATCTTTACCTTGTCTATGGCTGATTTTCCGAATCACCGATTGACGATTTTACTCCATCCCATCTGAATCATTCCTGAAATTATGAAAACCCCATCAAAACCATTTTCCCGCAAGGGCTTCACACTCATTGAGCTTCTCGTCGTGATCGCCATCATCGCCGTTCTCGCTTCGGCGGGCTTTGCCGTCGGTCCGGCGATGATGAACAGAGCCAAGAAACTCAGTGCGCAAGCGACCGCCACGAACATCGCGAATGCGGTCGAGCAGTTTTACACCGAATATTCCGCGCTGCCAGACCCTGGAAGTAGCACCGCAGATGCTACGTTTGCGACTGACGCCGCGCCGTTATTGGAGATTCTTACGGGCACAAGTACTAGTGACCAGAATCCCCGGAAAATTCGCTTTCTCAGTGTCAAAGAAGCTAAGAATGGGTTGGATGGTGCTGTTTATAGCGGCAATTCAATCAGCAAGATTTTGGATCCATGGGGCAAACCTTTTTACATCATGCTGGATTATGATTACGACGAGAGATTGTCTATCAGTCCTCAGAAAGCTCCGGCGGTAACCCTCAACGGTAAAAGAGTCGCTGTTTACAGCAACGGTGCGAAAGAACTGACCGAAGCATCCGCAAAGACGCTAGTAAAAACCTGGTGACAGCGCGGTTCTGTTGAAAATCAGCTTTACTTAAGCGATTGGATACGGTAAAAAACGTACATGAAGTTACTGATACTGCTGACGGTTTCATTCTCCTTGGTTTCCTGCAACACCAGCATCGGCGTCTGGCGCGATACCAAAGCGGCTTACAATTGGACGGCGAACAAGATTTCCGAATCCAGAAATGGCGGCGGTGGCGGCGGCTATGACACGGAATACGGTGCGCCCGTATATTGAAATTTACGACCGGGCTGCGGGAATCTAGACCGCCGTGTTCCGTTACACTTCGGGCCGCTTCGTAGGCACGGTTGAAGAGCATCGTGTGACCACAGTTGCAGAGGTCTCAGCGTTAAGTCACGTTTTATGGGCGCTGCCTAGCTAGACCGCCGTTTGGGTGATCGCGTTGAATCGGAGCTTGTAATTTCTCTCCGGGTCGTGCAAAGGTGCCCGTCCCCGCGAAGCAATCGCGGTTTTCTTTTTATGGATACACCTCCCTTTTCCGAGCTCGGGCTTCCCGATGACCTTCTTGCCGCCATCGAAATCCTAGGCTACGAGCGTCCTTCTCCCATCCAGGCGCTCAGCATCCCGCCCGCGCTCGCCGGCAAGGATGTCTTGGGACTCTCCGCTACCGGTTCCGGGAAAACGGCCGCCTTCGCGCTGCCCGCCTTGGCAAACATCGATGTCACCCAGCGTTTCCCGCAGGTGCTCATACTCTGCCCGACGCGGGAGCTTGCCGTGCAGGTCTGTGAGGAAGTCCACCGCCTCGGCGTGAAGAAAAAAGGCCTTCAGGCGACCCCTGTTTATGGTGGCGCGCCGATGGATCGACAGCTCCGCGCGTTGCGCGATGGGGCGCAGCTTGTCGTCGGTACTCCGGGGCGTTTGCTCGATCACCTCAAGCGCGGCTCCTTCGATGCCAGCCGCATTCGCATGGCGATCCTCGACGAGGCCGACCGCATGCTGGACATGGGCTTCAAGGAGGAGATGGATGAGATCCTCGCCGCGCTGCCCAAGGAGCGGCAGATCCTTTTCTTCTCCGCGACGATGAACCGCGGTGTTTCCACCTTCATCAAGAAGTTTGGAAACAATCCGGAGCTTATCGAGATCGAGCAGAAGGCGATGACCGTTTCGACCGTCGAGCAGGCTTACTATGAGGTGCGCCAGCGCTCCAAGGTGGAGGTGCTTTCGCGCATCCTTGATATGAATCCGCCGCGCCTCGGTATCATTTTCTGCAACACCAAGCGCAGCGTGGACGAATGCACGGAGGATCTGGTGAACCGCGGTTATGCCGCCGACCGTTTGCATGGCGACATCACCCAGCAGATGCGTGAGCGGGTGCTCAAGCGCTTCCGTGAAGGGGCTGTCGAACTCCTCGTCGCCACCGATGTGGCGGCACGCGGACTGGACATCGATGAGATCGACATCGTCTTCAACTACGACCTACCCACCGACCCCGAGGACTACGTCCACCGCATCGGGCGCACCGGCCGGGCGGGTCGTTCCGGGCGGGCGGTGAGTTTCGTTTTCGGAAAGGAAATCTATCGCCTGCAAGCCATCGAGCGCTACACACGCCAAGTCATCAAGCGAGAGAAAATCCCTTCGGTCGAGCAGGTCGAGGGACGCCGTGCGGATCTAATTTTCGAAACGCTCAAGGAGCGCCTTGAGACCGGCGGCTTCGACACCTACCAGGAAAACATCGACCGTTTGCTGGAGCAGGGTCACACGCCGACAGACATCGCCGGGGCGCTGATCACGATGCTCAGGGAGACGAGCGGTAGGGAAGGCGAGGCGATCCAAGAAGACCGCGAGCCGGAAACGGCCAGGAAAGATTTCAAGAAGGACAGGGGTGAGCCGCGTGCGCGCCCCGAGGGTCGCGATTATGCGCCACGGGAGAAAACTTACGAGCGCGGTGGCATGAGGGACGCCGGGGCGATCGAGGGCGGCATGACGCGGCTATTCATCTCGCTTGGAAAAGGGGCGGGTATCATGCCCAAAGATATCGTCGGCATGATGTATCGCGAGGCGGGTCTGCCGGATGGTTCGCTCGGGCGCATCACCCTGTTCCCGAAGCATTGCCTTGTGGATGTGCCGGAGGGCTTGGCCGACCAGGCGATCCAGAAAACCCGCAACGCGAAGCTGCGCGGCAAGGCATTCCGTATGGATCACGACCGCGGGCCGAATCAGTAAACCTCAAGGAAGAGCCAGATGGAAATGGCGGGCAATCCCGGGAGGTATGTTTGGTTTGTCGCGCTTTACAACGCGCGCGCCTACTATCCGGTGCTAGCGATCCTGTTTCTGGATCTCGGGCTGACGCTCGACCAATACGTCATGCTCAACCTGGTTTGGGCGGCGACAATTTTCCTCTTCGAGGTGCCTTCCGGTGCCCTAGCCGACACCATCGGGCGCAAGAAGCTGCTCGTTACCGCGTCCCTGCTGATGATTGTGGAAATGGCATGCCTGCTTTTCGCGCCGAAAGACGGTGGGTGGCTTTTGTTTTCCCTTTGTGT
>CAMBQC010000081.1 GCA_945869855.1 Prosthecobacter debontii | reverse complement strand
TCAGTGGTAGAGCGCCACCTTGCCAAGGTGGATGTCGTGAGTTCGAATCTCATCGCCCGCTCCATTTTTAGCGGTCTACACGTGTCTACACCAAAGTTTGGGGGATGAGTTTTTTAGTCTGGGGTTAGGGTGGGTAGTTTGTTTGTAGTTAAGGATTATCCCCATTGGGCGATGACCCGCAGGCGGTAGTTATTGAAGTTTCCGAAGCTGTAAGCGCGGCGTTGGATGAGTTTCATTTTTCGGGGGAAGTGCATCCGCTTGCAGTTCGTGTTGGATGATTTTTGGGTGCGAGATCGTTACGATGAATCTCCAACAAAAACTGTTCAAAAGAACATTTTTACGGGTTGACCTACTGGGTTTCCGCGTGCATCGCTTACCGCCGTGCCGAAGCCTCTCACCGCCCTGTTTGTTGATTGCGATTCGTATTTCGCATCAGTGGAGCAGCATCTGGATCCAGCGCTGCGGGGTAGACCGGTGGGTGTGGCTCCGGTGATGGCGGAGAGTTCCTGCTGTATTGCGGCGAGCTACGAGGCGAAGGCTTTCGGGGTGAAAACCGGCACCCGCATTTGCGACGCGCGGGTGATGTGCCCGGGCATCGCCATCGTGGAATCGAAGCCGCCGGAATACATCCGCTACCATCACCGCATCATCGAGGCGGTGGAGGATTGCATCCATGTGGAGGCGGTATTGTCCATCGACGAGATGTGGGCGTGGCTGCCTTACAATCTCCGCGAGGCCGCGACTGTTGAGGGCATCGGCCGTCGGATCAAGGAAACCGTGGCGCGTGATGTATCGCCTTTCATCAAGGTCAGCGTGGGAGCGGGGCCGAACCGGTTTCTCGCCAAGACCGCGAGCAAGATGAAGAAGCCGGACGGGCTGTTCATCATCGAGGAGAAAGACCTTCCGCAGGTGCTGAATCCGCTCAAGCTGCGCGATCTCAACGGCATCGCCCGTAGTATGGAGACGCGGCTACACGCGGCGGGAGTGCATACCGTCGCGGAGCTTTGCGCGGCCTCGAAGCCGGTGCTGCGCCGCGTGTGGGGCGGGGTGTTGGGGGATCGACTCTGGCATCTGCTGCGTGGAGAGGAAATTCCGGATTTGGTTTCCGCGCGAAAGTCCATCGGTCACAGCCACGTTCTGCCGCCGGACAGCCGCCATCCCGACAAGGCCTGGCCTATCATCTGTAAGCTGTTGCACAAAGCCTGCGAGCGGCTCCGCTCCCACGAACTCCTCGCCGGCTCGCTCGCCATGCAACTCGCATTCCTGCGATCCGATCCCTGGGCCGTCGAGGTGCGCGCAGGGGAGACCGATTCCACGCTCGCCCTCATGCGTATGTTGGATCGCTTGTGGCGGGAGCGCCCGGAGCCGGGCAGACCACTGCTGCAGGTCGGCGTGGTGCTCTCGCGGCTCTGCGAGAAAACGAACCATACGCCTTCCCTTTTTGAAACGGTGGCGGAAACCATGGCCTCCTTTGATAACGACAAACACAAGCGCTTGGACGAAACGATCGACAAGCTCCGCGCCCGCTATGGTCGCAAGGTGGTGTATTTCGGAGGTATCCAGGAAAGCCGAGAGGCTGCGCCGATGAGGATCAGTTTCAGTCATATCCCCGATGTGGGAGTGGAGAGGGATTGAGGGTGCGTAAGGAAGACTTTTTCGATGATCAATCACCGCTTCGACGCGGTGCAGCCGCTGTCCTTCAGTCGGCTTTTAACTGTCGCATATTTCATTTTCTGTCAGTTTCACCGCGTGACGAAGAGCGAGAAGCAGGTGGTGGTGATTGGCGGTGGGCTGATCGGCTTTTCTGTGGCGTATCACTTGTTACTCGAAGGTATGCGCGTTATTTTGATCGAGCGGAATGATGAGAATTCCGGTAGTTGCTCAACCGGCAATGCTGGGATGGTGGTGCCGAGCCACTTCGTGCCGCTGGCGGCTCCGGGGGTGATTTGGCAAGGATTACGCTGGATGTTTGATCCTGAAAGCCCGTTCTCAATCCGGCCGCGGCCGAGCTGGGAGCTCATTATATGGGGTTTGCGATTTTACAGGGCATCCAGCCCAGCGCGCGTCAACCGGGCGATGCCAGTGCTGCGTAATATGGCGCTGAGGAGCCGGGCGATTTTTGCGGAGCTGGCGGATACGGAGGGCTTTTCGTTCGGATTGCAGAAGAAGGGGCTGCTGGTGCTCTGCAAGACTAGCAGGGCACTGGAGCATGAGGCCGGGTTGGCTGTATCCGCTCATTTGCTGGGGCTGGAAGCCGAGGTGCTGGATGCGGAGGGAGTGCGCGGGAAAGACCCGGGAGTGGAGATTGATGTGAAGGGCGGGGTTTATTTTGCGCAGGACTGCCATCTGGATCCGGCGCGTTTTCTGGGTGATCTAAGGAAGGAAGTGGTTCGGATGGGCGGAACGGTGCTCTGGGGATCGGAATCTACCGGTTTCCGTCAAGCCGGATCCAATGTGCGGGCTGTCGTGCTGAAAAACGGGAAGGAGATTTCCGGCGATGAATTCGTGATCTGCGGTGGTGCGTGGTCGCCGAGTGTGGGCAAAAAGCTGGGTCTCAGGCTGCCGATGCAGGCGGGGAAAGGATACAGCGTGACACATCCCGATCCTCCTGCACTGCCTGGTATCTGCTCGTTGCTCAACGAGGCGCGGGTGGCGGTGACGCCGATGAACGGGAAACTGCGTGTCGGGGGGACGATGGAGATCGTGGGGCTCGACGAGTCGGTGAACCGCAGGCGTTTGGGTGGCATCCTGAAATCGGTGGGCGAGTATTATCCTCAGCTGTCTGCGGCGGATTTCGAGGGGCTGGAGGTATGGAAAGGGTTGCGGCCTTGCTCGCCGGACGGGATGCCGTTCATCGGCAGGACGAAGCACCGTGAGAATGTCGTGGTCGCGACGGGGCATTCGATGCTCGGGCTAAGCCTCGCACCGGTGACCGGCGAGATGGTTGCGGGGATCATCAGGGGTGATGCACCGAAATTTGACATGAGCCTGCTCGATCCGGATCGCTACTGAGACCCGAAAAGATTGTGGATGCGATGGCGATGGGAGAGGGAGAAGGGGTGGTTCCGCAAATGCAAGCAGCTCCGCTGCATGCCAGCCAACACTCGGGACTTCCACTGTGACGACGACACCACCAGCGTGTGTTAGAAGGTTCTTCCTTGATGTTTGAAATCGAGCATTTGAGAATAATCCAATGAATTACAGACGTTGCGGAGACTCCGGCCTACTTCTTCCCGAAGTCTCTTTAGGCTTCTGGCACAACTTCGGCCACTCCGACGACTTCCAAGAGGCGCGGAAAATCATGCGCCGCGCCTTCGACCGCGGGGTGACGCACTTCGACCTAGCGAACAACTACGGCCCGCCGCCGGGCTCCGCCGAGGAGAACGTGGGCCGTATCCTCGCGGAGGATTTTGCCTGTCACCGCGACGAGTTGATCATCACCACCAAGGCGGGGCACCTGATGTGGGGAGGCCCCTACGGCGAGTGGGGATCGCGCAAGCATATGCTAGCCTCGCTCGACCAATCGCTGCGCCGCCTGCGGCTGCCCTACGTGGACATCTTCTACTCCCACAGGCCGGATCCGGAAACGCGGCTGGAGGAAACCATGTCCGCGCTCGCCACCGCCGTGAACTCCGGCAAAGCCCTCTACGTCGGCCTTTCCAAATACCCGCTCAAAAAGTTGAAAAAGGCGGTCAAAATTCTCAAGGAAATGGGTATCCGCTGCCTCGTCTATCAGCCGCCCTACTCGATCCTGAACCGCTGGCCGGAGCATGAGGGTATCCTCGATTACCTTCTGGAAGAAAAGATCGGTTGCGTCGTTTTCTCGCCGCTCGCCCAGGGAATGCTCACGCCGAAATACATCGAAGGCATCCCAGAAGGATCGCGCGCGGCGCGGCTCGATGGCTTCCTGAAAGAGGAACAGGTCATCGCCCAACAGAAAAAGATCCGCGCCCTCGCAGATCTCGCCGCCGCGCAGGGTATGTCGATCACCCATATGGCGCTCAATTGGACGCTGCGCCACAAGGCCGTGACCTCCGCGATCATCGGCGCCCGCACAGTGGCGCAGCTCGACGATTCGCTCGACGCATTCCAAGCTCCGCAACCGGATGACTCCGTCCTAGCGGCCATCGACAGCATCGCCCCGGCCGTCAAATCCAAGCATGCCGAGGGCTGACACGAAACAGGCGGACAACCCTAAAGGGTGCCCACCTGGATCATTGAGATTCTCAGGAATCGGTTGCCTGCTTCCTATTTCGGCTTCTTCTCGCCTTTAGGCTTCTTCTCAGGCTTTGGCTTGTCCGCTTTCTTCATTTCCGCACGCTCTTCCTTGGAGAGCTTGCCATCCTTGTCCTTGTCGAACTTCTCGAGCTGCTCAGGCGTTGGTTTCTTCTTGAGCTTCGGTTCCTTGGTATCTTCCGCTTGGGCGAATCCCATGAATGCGGCGAGCGTGGCGACAACGATTAACGATTTGCTTTTCATATTTTTCTGATTGGTCCGGGGGGCGATATCCGCTCCACGGCGCATATAAAACACCACACCTGCCGCCGGGTAGCGCGGGTTTGAAAAAATAATTCCCCGCCCCCCCACTTTCGGCAGCGAAGCGGCAGGAACAAAAAAGGCCACCCGCTTCCGGGTGGCCTTGTGATTCATCCATGTGCCGGATCACTCGCCTGCGCCGGGAGCTTCGACATTCCCGTCGCCCTTGCCTGGACCGTTCGGGCCGCCGGGACGACCGGGCATCGCCTTGCGCATCTCGGCACGCTCGGCCTCGCTGAGTATGCCGTCGCCGTCCTTGTCAAATTTCTCAAGCATCTTTTTCTTCATCGCCTCCCGCATCGCCTTCTTTTCTTCATCGCTGAGCTTGCCGTCGCCGTCGGCATCGAATTTCTCAAGGAACTCCTTCCTGCGGTTGGCTTCCATATCGCCGCGCGCGGCCTTGGCGGCCTCGCGCTCCTCCTCGTTGAGCTTGCCGTCGCCGTCCTTGTCGAATTTTGCGATGATTTCGGGTGGCAGTTTGTGCGGCGGGCGCTTCTTGCTGTCCTCTTCGGCATGGGCGGCGCCCGAAAGGCCGATGGCGGCCCCGATCACGATCAATGTGCTGGTTTTCATGGTGTTGTTCGTTGGTTTGATTGGTTGAGCTTCATCCGCTCTCACGACATCCATCAACCCTGCACGGGAAGGTAAGTTGCGGAACCGCCGGAGATTTCTCGCGCCAGTGTCGGAATGAGTTGCCACGCGGCGCAGTGAAGGCTTGCATCTTGGCAACCTGTGCATCCAGAGAATCTAAAATCTACCGGCTCGAGCAAGGCTATGGTCTTCGTCCGCAGAGCGGGGAGCACGCTGCTGCTGTGGGCGGTCGTTTCCGCGATATTCATCAGCATGGTCCCTGCTGCCTACCTGGGGCTGATCGGGGTGCTGGCGGTCATCTCGACCATTGAATATTTCCGCATGCTACGCGCTGCGGACGTAAAGTGTTTCCCTCGCTTCGGACTGATGCTCGCTGTGGCTTATTGTGGGATCGCGTATTTACATTTTATCGAAGGAGGCAAAGACATCCCGCCCGTGCTCGATGCAGTGGCTGTTTTTATCGCGGTCACCGGTGCTTTCACGCTTCAGCTTAGATACTCGATCAAGGGCATTGAGGCGCTGCTCGCGGTGGCCGCAAACTTGTTAGGGTTTCTATACATCGCCTATCTTTTTAATTTCGCGGCGCGGATCTCCTTCGCGCTGCCCGGCGAGGGTGCGGTGCCAGGCGCGTTCGTGCTGCTGTGGCTGCTGGCCGTCACGAAATTCTCGGACATGGGTGCCTACATCACCGGATCGCTGATCGGTAAACACAAGATGATCCCGCACATTTCGCCGGGCAAGACGTGGGAAGGTTTTGCCGGGTCGCTATTTTCCGCACAGTTAGCGGCGTGCGGGCTTTACGCGCTGCTGCCGGGCAAGCTCGCCGCCCTTCATTCATGGCCACATGTAATCGCGCTCGGCTTCCTGCTGGCCATCCTCGCCGTCATCGGTGATCTCGCTGAAAGCGTGGTGAAACGCTCGCTGCACGCGAAGGACTCCGGTAAAATGCTGCCCGGCATCGGCGGCGGGCTCGACCTCATCGACAGCATCTGCTTCACCGCACCCGCGCTGTATTTCTACCTCGTCTGGATCATTCCCCACTTTGCATGAAACGTCGTGTCGTCCTTCTCGGCTCCACCGGCTCCATCGGGCTCTCTACGTTGAAGGTCGCCGCCAACCTGCCGGATGAAATCGAGCTCGTGGGGCTCGCCGCCGCATCGAGCGTTTCCAAACTCGCCGAGCAGGCCATCGCGACGGGAGTCCGCCATGTCGCGATTTACGATGAATCGAAAGCGGCGGAACTGCGCTCGCTCTTACCCACAGGAGTGAACATTCATACCGGTGCGGAAGGCCTCAATACCCTCTCCCAACTCGCGGAAGCGGACATCGTCCTCATCGCCATCGTCGGCACTGCTGGCTTGCAACCCGCCCTCACGGCCATCGAGGCAGGCAAGGACATCGCCGTCGCATCGAAGGAAATTCTGGTGATGGCCGGGGAAATTATCACTGCCCGTGCCACCGAAAAGGGAGTCCGCATCCTGCCGGTTGATTCCGAACACAATGCGATTTTCCAATGCCTCGAAGGCCACCGCGGACCGGGCAGCGAGATTTCACGCCTCATCCTCACCGCATCGGGCGGCCCGTTCCGCGAGACCCCCGCCGCTGACCTTTGGGACGTCACTCCGGAAATGGCACTCAAACACCCGACCTGGGACATGGGGCCGAAGATCACCATCGACTCCGCCACCCTTTTCAATAAGGGGCTGGAAATGATCGAGGCGCGCTGGCTCTTCGGGATCGGCATCGATCGGATCGAGGCGGTGATCCATCCGCAAAGCATTATCCACTCGATGGTCGAGTTCACGGACGGCTCGGTGCTCGCTCAGCTTTCGCGGACGGACATGGGTTTCCCCATCCAATACGCGCTCACCTACCCGGCCCGTATGAAGGGCGCGCTGCGACCGCTGGATTTCGCGACGCTTTCGAAACTGGAGTTTTCGCCTCCCCGGCTAGATGATTTTCCTGCCCTGAACCTAGCCCGCGAGGCGGGCAACACCGGCGGCACAATGCCTGCAGTCCTCAACGCCGCCAACGAGATTGCCGTCGAGGGTTTCCGCGCCGGTGACATCCGTTTCCCGGAAATCTGGGGCTGCGTGGCGCACTGCATGGAGCAGCACAAAGCTGTCCTGAATCCTACGCTGGAGCAGATCCTAACGGCGGATCGAGAGATGCGTGCCGTGGTGGCGGATTTCATCCGCCAAGCCAAACGCTAACCTCGTTTTCCCCACCAAGCCGCCGCTCCCCATAGTATGGCGGGCACGCCAAAGCTGAACCCGAGCCCCCATCCGGGATACTCAGTTCCCAAAGCTCCAATCCAAGCGAACAGGAAACCCATCGGAACTGCTCCGCACGCCAGCGCAATGACAAATTTTCCAAACGGCATTCGTAGCAAACCCGCCATACACGACAGCACCTCAGGCAGGATGGGCAGCGCCCGGCTCATCGCCACCACCCACGCCCCGCTCCGCCGGAACAGGGACTTTCCTTTCCCGAAATCCCGCTCTCCTAGCCAACGCTTTGCAAAGTCCTCTTTGAAAAACCTCCCGATACCGTAACCGGACATCCCCGCCAGCATCGACCCCGCCGCTGCAATAATTCCGCCTAGCCAGACTCCATAAACCGCGCCGAGCGCCGACATCACAATCGTTCCAGGAATCGGCAGCAAGAGATCTGCCAGCAACAGTGCGATCCCCGCCAGCCAAGCCCAGCCCTTCGCCTCACGGAACCTCCCCGACAACGCCTCCACATCCCATGCCTCCTCCAGCCCCTGCCCGAATACCCACCAGCCAAGTAGGAAAAACACGGACAGCGATAACATCAATCCGATCAACCTCATCTACGCCTTCCTCTTCATTCGTTGAAACTTGAATTTTGAAATTCGAATTTTCCTCACACCACGATCTCCACCGGCGCGTCCGGTAATGCTTTCATGAACGCGCTGCCGTAGCGCTTCGTGAGGATGCGGTTGTCTAAAATGCATACTAAGCCGCTGTCTCGTTTCGTACGGATCAGGCGGCCCACACCTTGGCGGAGTTTCAGGATCGCCTCGGGGACGGAGTATTCCATGAATGCGTTTCCACCCGCTGCATCGATCGCCTCCAAACGCGAGGCGGTGAGTGGATGATCTGGCACCGCGAAAGGTAGCCGCGTGATCACCACATTCGATAGCGCCTCGCCGGGCACAT
>CAMBQC010000080.1 GCA_945869855.1 Prosthecobacter debontii | reverse complement strand
ACCAGCATCAGCAGCCCGGTAGCCATCGGATCGAGCGTCCCGCAATGGCCAATCTTTTTCGTGTTGAGAGCCCGCCGACCGATTGCCACGACATCGTGCGAGGTCATGTCCGGCGCCTTGTCCACGAGCAGCACTCCGCTGGGACCCGTGTATTCCTGTGGTTTATTTCTCATCGTTTTTAAAAACTACTTTTTGAGCGCCTCTTCAAGCGCAGCGAGCACCGCCACCTTCGCATCATTCCATGGCCCGGCCATCCGGATTCCCGCCGCCAGCACATGACCGCCGCCGCCGAACTTCATGGCGACCTCGCAGACATTCACTCCTTTGTCCTTGGCGCGCATGGAAACCCGGATCTTGCCGCCCTCGAGTTCCTCGAAAAACACAGCGACCTTTACCCCTTTTACCGCACGGATCAAGTCGATCAAACCCTCGCTGTCATCTGGCTGCAGATCGAGTTTCTGCCGCACCGCATCGCGCAGCTCCCAGTTCGCGATTTTTCCATCGGCGGAAATCTCCAGCGTGTTGAGCAGCTCGCGCATCAGCTCCAGGCGACGGAACGGATGGTTGTCATAAGTGTCCTCATTTATTTTTCCCACGTCCAGGCCCCGGCGGATCAGATCCGCGCCCAGTTCGTAGGTCGCAGAGGTGGTGGAGCCGTATTGGAAAGAGCCTGTGTCTGTGGAAACCGCCACATAGACCGCGTCCCGCGTCTCGGCGGGGAGAGGCATGTCTAAAGCGCGGATGAGATGATAAATAATCTGTCCCGTGGCCGGGCTGGTAGCATCGATGATATTCAGATCGCCATAAGCCGGGTTGGATACATGGTGGTCGATGTTGACCCAGAGTTTCGCCTTGCCCGCGGCATGCAGTGACTTATCGCCAAGCCGCGGTTTCGTCGCCGTATCGAGCGCGATGGCCACCTCCACCTCCAGAGGCTCGGCGGGCGGGGTCGTTACTTTTTCAGAACCAGCCATGAAAGCCAGGCTCTCGGGAACCCCGTCCTCATTGACCAGATAAACTGTTTTCCCCATTGCCATCAGAGCGAAACCCAGCGCCACCTGCGAGCCGATCGCATCCCCGTCCGGCCGGACATGGCTCATGATCAAGAAGCTCGAATGCTCCGCCACCAACGCGCCGAATTCCAAGAACAGCCCCGCCAATTTCTTTTTATCGTCTGCGCTCATAATCAACCAGCCCGCACCGCGCGGGGTGCGGATTCTCCCCAGCGCCCCCCTTGTGACAAGGACAAACCCGGAGGACACCCCGTCAACCACGGCAGGGAACCACCTTCTCTGGCCTGTTCATACGTACTCTTTTTACAGGAAATCATCCTTGCCCTAATCCCCGGCGCGGTACATTTAGCAGCCGTGCGCGATCTCTTGGCAAACCCTGCCTGGCAAGAGGAGGATCTCGGCCTGCCCCTGCCGGATACCACCCATGCTTGCTCTGTCTGTCTCCCAACCTGGGAGACAGTCATCGGCTATGAGGAGGGACGTGAAAAAATCATCCGCCGCCTGCGCACCGGTTACCCGCGCTTTTTCAAGCATCCTACCGTGGAGCGCCTCTTCGAAAACGCCCGTGCGGAGCTGGCTTCTGAAGGCGAGGACGTCCTCGTATTGCCCACGCGGCTCTCGGCACAACGCGCCCACCGCTGGCTGGAAAGGCAGGCGGAAACAGCCATCCGCACCGCATCCTACCACGGCTTTCAGGCGCTCATTTTTCCAGAAAAGGTTAGAGCACTCGCCAATCTCTACTGGCGATTCTCCGGCGAAGGTGTCTCCTCGCGGCAAGCCCAGGATTATCTCGATGGAGCGCTGCGCGAGGGATCGAAGTCCCATCTCGTCGCTCGGGCGGTGGCGAAACTCAACGGTGGCGCCACGGACAATACTTTCGTGTTCACCAGTGGGATTTCGGCGGCGCTGGCCGTCCTGCGAGCGCTTCCCGGCCTACGCGAGGGCAAGAAAACCCTTCAGATCGAGTTCCCTTATGTCGATTCGCTCAAGATCCAAGAGCGCTTCGGAAACGGTGCAGCCTACTTGAACGAAGCCACCGGCGAGTCGTTCGACGAAGCCCTGCGCCGCATCCGCGCCAACGAGTTCGCGGGTGTTTTCACCGAAATCCCCTCCAACCCGCTGCTCAGCACCGTCGATCTACCACTCCTCGCCGATGCCTGCCGCTCCTCCCGCACCCCCTTGATCCTAGACGACTCCGCCGTCGGTCCACTCAACGTCGATGCCCTGCCGCATTGCGACGTGCTCACCTCCTCCCTCACAAAATGGGTTTCCGGAGCGGGAGACGTGATGGCCGGAGCGGCCACGGTCCGTGCGGATTCGCCGCTCGCTGCCGAATTCCTCGGCCCACTCGCCGAGGACTCCGCCGAATGCGCCCCGCTTTACATCGCTGACGCTGAAATCCTGCTCTCAAATATGAAGGGCTACGCGAAACGCAACACCGCGGTGAACTTCAACGCACTCGCTCTCGTCGCCTTTCTGAAAGACCACCCCGCCGTCGCCAGCGTCTGGCATCCTTCGGTCACGCAAACGGAAAACTACTCGGCGATCATGCGGAAAAACGGCGGCTTTGGAGGGCTGCTTTCCATCGCCCTCACGAACCCAAAGAAAGCACCGAAAGTCTATGACGCGCTGAAAATTTCCAAAGGTCCCTCTTTCGGAACAACTTTCACACTCGTTTGCCCCTACACCCTCCTCGCTCATTACGAGGAGCTGGAGTGGACGGAAGACTGCGGAGTTCCCACAAACTTGCTGCGCATCTCCGTAGGCTTGGAATCGCCAGACACGATCATCGCCGCCTTCGCCGAGGCGCTCGCATAACAATCGCACGCCATGCTCCGCCCCCGTAAAAAATTCACAGTCCATGACCTCCGGCTACTCAAAGGCAAACGCTGCCTGACACATATCCACGTAAAATCGCCCGAGGAAGCAGCGGCGGCCGCAGCGGCGGGGGTCGATCTTATGAGCTGCTCCTACGACTCCCCGGAGGCACAGGCGCGCTTACCGCATCTGGTGGCGGCCGCTCCAGAGAGTTTCTTTTCCGCAGCCACACCGCATGGAATGGCGACACCCGGAGAAGCGATCCGCATTGCCTTTCGCGCGCTGGAAGCGGGCGCGAGTTCGGTGTATTGTTCGGCAAGCAACCGGATCATCGAAGCGATGGCGGCCGAGCGCATACCAGTGGTCGGCCATCTTGGGATGGTGCCGCGTAACGTCACTTGGACGAACTACCGCGCCATCGGAAAAACGCCTGCTGAGGCCGTAATGCTACACCGGCAGATGAAGGATTTGGAAAGCGCGGGGGCTTACGCCGCGGAGATGGAGTGCGTGCCCCACCGCCTCGCGAGCTTTCTTTGTTCGAAAACGGACATGCTCTTGATGTCGCTTGGCTCGGGAAACGGCTGCGATACCCAGTTTCTTTTTTCCGATGATATCCTCGGCGATTACGACGAGCGCCTCCCCCGCCACGCGAAGGCATACCGCGATTTTCGCGCGGAGCACCAGCGCCTGCAGCAGGAACGAATCGCGGCTTTCGGCGAATACATCGCCGATGTGAAGGGCGGACGATTTCCACAGCTGTCGAACCTCATCGAGATGCCGGACGAAGCCCTGCGCGCGGTGATTGAGGAGATCGGCTAACAGATCCCGAACCGGTAGGGATCGCCCTCCGAGAAAACGAGCTCCGTTTCCGCCGTCACGAACGCTACGCCGGTGATTTCAGGGATGATCTTCCCATCCACCAATGTGATGCAGCCCTCGAATACCCCACCCAAAATCCCCGCCTGCCGCCAGACCTCACCCGGCTTGATCAGGCCGTCCTCGTAAAGGCACGCCAGCTTCGCGCTCAGCCCCGTGCCGCAGGGCGAGCGGTCGTATTCACCTCCGGGACAAAGCATGAAATTCCGCGCATCCGCCCCTTCGCCATCTTCGCCGAGCACCTCGATGTGGTCGATTTCCCCGCCGTCATCGCCGCGTATCCCCGCATGTTCCAAACCGCGCCGAACCGCCTTCGCAAAGCCGGCAAGCCCCTCCAGCCTCTCCTTCCGCAGGCCGATGCCCGGATCATCCACCAGAAAAAACCAATTTCCGCCCCACGCGATATCCCCCGTCACCACACCGTAGCCCTCAACCTCCACCGCCACCTCCTTCCGGAAACGCCACGAAGCCACGTTCGCCACCGTCACCCGTCCTCTCCCGTGCAGGGTCGCCTGCACCACGCCGACAGGCGTCTCGATGCGGTATCTGCCGGGTGTCATCCGCCCCATGTATTCGAGGGTCGCCACCAGGCCGATCATCCCGTGGCCGCACATGCCGAGGTAGCCGTTGTTGTTGAAAAAAATCACGGCCGCGTCGTTCGCGGCGCTATCCGGTTCGCACAGCAAAGCCCCCACCGCCGCTTCCGAAGCGCGCGGCTCCAGGCACAGCGAAGTCCGCAGCCAGTCCGCGTGCTCCCCCAGCAGTCGCTGCCTTTCCCGCAAGCTCCCTCCGCCCAAAGCCGGCGCGCCGGAAACCACCAATCGCGTGGGCTCTCCCGCCGTATGAGAATCGATTACACAGACTCTTTCCATTCGCTTCTGTAACGATATCGATCAACTAACACCATATCATATTTCAAACGGATCAGGTGGCGGGAGCGATCGTACGGTCACCCGTCAGCGGATATCGGGGGAGCTGGAAACGGGTCCAACTGACGAGAAAATCAGCCCACGAAGCGTTTCACCGCATCGCGCTTGAGTCGTAATTCACGCCATTCGTTGACGAGGCGGCTGGCCTCGATGATGCCGCATCCGGCGGGGAGCGAAATCCTGTTACCCTGCCACCAGAGGCCGCGGATCGCGACCACGGCCTCGAAGCGCCCGTTTTCCCAGACACCGAAAGGCGCACCGAATTCCTCCGGACAACCGAGCTGCGAGCGCCAGCCGGAAAGCGCCGCCATCGTCTGGTCGGTGCGCGGCAAGGGGCCGAGCGCGGGTGTGGGATGCAGGCGGCGCAGGAGGGTTTGCGTGTCCTGCGGATTCGCCAAGTCGACAGTGATGCCAGTGTGGAAGTGCACGATGGAGCCGAGCCGGAGCACATTCCGCTCACGGCGGCGAAGTGTGCCCAGATCAAGGAGCTTGGAAACTAGGGTCTGCGCGACGTACTCGTGCTCACGTATCTCCTTTTCATCCACCGCAAATACATCCTCATCCTCCACGCGTGCCGTGCCTGCCAGTGCCATCGTCTCCAGCCGCGATCCATCGAGGGAGAACAAAAGCTCGGGCGTCGCGCCCGCAAAGCCGTCCTCATCCGAGACCCAGCCGTAGGACTGGAGCGGAACCTGCTGCCGCGCTATCGCCGCCATGATCTCTGCGGCGGGCGAGCAGGAAACCACGCCACGCTCGGTGACGACCGGTACGGTCTTCTCGATCATTCCCTGGCGGATGCGGATCATGATTTCCTGGAAAACGCAGGAGAACGGCGTCGCATCCGGAGCCTCCCATGCTACATCCAAGCGGAGGTCGCCGCCCACCGCATCGCGGAAAGCCCTCGCCGTCATGATTTCGTGGCGCGCGGGGATTTGCCATGGCGTTTCCTCGCGGGAGAAAAAATCGCGCTTGTAGAACGCGATGCCCCCGGCGGGCGGCTCCGGTGAGGATGCGAAAGGCCCGTGGCCGACGATCACCGAGCCGTCGCGACGCGCGAGCCATGCCTTGCGGGCGGAAATCATGCGCTGCTCCCGTCTGACGACGCTTTTTTTACCTCGGGCGGGCGGGGGTTACCGCTGGGAATCACCATTTCGATGGCATTGATGAGTACCCAGCCGCGTGTCTTCGTCGCGAAAGCCACATACGCCCAGTCGCCGGAGCGGCGGATCACCTCGGCCACAGAACCCGGCGGCGCATCAATTACTTCCGGGGAAGTCCTTGCCGCATCGGTATGGAGCACGATTTTCTCGCCCACCACCACCGCTTGCCGCGTGATGGCAGCGAACTCCGCGTCATCGGGAAAATACCTCCAGCCGAGCGCACCGAGGGACATCATCATCGGCCCAAGGACAAAGCCGACCACGCCCGCGACCCGCCAAGGCGAGCCGGTCCGCGTAGCGGGAAAAACCAGCAAACCGATCACCAGGATCCAGGCACCGGCCCAGAGAGCGCCTTTCCATGCGGAGAGCGGGATACGGGCGATGGCGTATTGGTAAGAGGGACGCTCGATGGTGATGGAGCCATATTTCCTCTCGATGAAACGGAGGTTCTGCCGCGCCTCGCCATGTGCGGTATCGCGGGAAAGGGCGCGCCGGTAGTAAAGCGCGGCTTGTCCGGGAGCACCCATGCGGTAGGCGGCGTTGCCGATGTTGTAGAGGGTGTCCGCGCTGAGATCCCCGTAGGGACCCGCATCCAGCCAGAGCTTCGCGGCCTCCTCGAAACGCGCCGCATCATACGCCTCTTTCGCTTTCGCTGAAACCTCTGCGGCATCCAAGGAACCTGCGAACGCGAAAACGAGGATTCCCAATGCCGCTTTCCGGAGGCTGCGCAGGATTTTTTCCCGGCGGCCTTTCGGCACCGGCACATCGGCCTTGGCCTCCCGGAAACAGAGCCGGTCGCGCTCGTCGAGGATGCCGCGGATCTCCTCGTTCTTATCCACGAGCTGCCAGCGTTCCGCGAAGCCGCCGGCCGCGCGCAGAAACGCCAACCCATCACCTGAAGCGGCGCCCGCAAGCGTTGCAAAATCCTGCCGCAGTTTGCGCTTGGTCTCGTCTCTTTCAAAATGGTGGCCGTAGCGCATCCAGAGTGCGCGCGTGATGAGCGCCAGCGCCAAACAGGCGGCGAAGGCGTACAGCAACCACAGGGGTGCTTTCCTGCCGTTCGGATTAAGCAGATGGCCTGCATCCATCAGGCCCAGGATGTCGGACATTCGCTCCACCGGCACCGCCAGAGATTGGGGCGGCCCGGAGGCCTCGGTGACTCCGCCCTTTGCAGGGGACATCACCAATGGGATGAGGTCCGTTGTCACGGTTTCATATCTTTCCGTGTCAGGATCAAAGTAAACGAGGCGGAAAGGCGGTATGGCGGTCTTCATTTCGAGCGGACGGATGAATTGGCTGAACACCACCGTCCCCTGCAGCTCCCGGCGCTCCTCTCCACGCTGGTTCGGAGTGGCGTCATAGACTTTCCAACCAGCCGGATCGGTCATCTTCGGCGAGCGTAGGTTGTCGAGGTTGCCGCTGCCGCTGACCACGACATCGAGCGCAAGCGGCTCGCCCTCGGTGACATTCGTTTCTTTGATCGCCGTTCTGAGAGAAAACTGACCCACCGCGTTATCAAAACCTTTCGGCGCGCCCTCCGGCAGCGGCGCTACCGTGAAGCCGAGTTTCGGGACATCGAGGGTCGTCTGTAACTGGATGCGCTGAGCGAAGCGGTCGATCACCGTTTTCACGTAGATCAATCTCACCGTCGCGGGGCCGATTTCCACTTCACCTGAGTTTAGCGCCGTCATTGTCGTCTTGTAGGCGAGCGAGACATAGGGCTGGCCGAGGAGATTCACCTCGCCGGGCGGATTCGAGGGCTCGTAGCGCCAGACGGCGAGCCCCTTGCGCTCGAACTCCGGCACCCCCCAGTCCGCGATGCTGCGGGCGAGATCGCGCGGCACGTAGATCTTGATCTCGCTTGCGAATGCTTGGTTCTGAAAAAATTTCCGCTGCGGGATGCGGATGATACTCGCGTATCTCACGGTATCACCCGCCTCTGCGGGCTGTGAGGAGGACTCGCTCCACTCAAGATCGCTGGGATCGAACACCTCGATGCTCAGCGGCTCGGTCTTCATTTTATTGCCATTGACCAACACCTCCACGGCCGGAATTACATGGATGCCCGTCTGGTAGCTGGAAATGATGTATTGGAAACTCGATTCCATGCGCCTGCCGGGATACAACTGCGGCCTACCGAATCCGATGGGTTCGATCACCACATCCTTCACCTCCTCAATGCGCGGCATTTCGTCGGATTCCTGCCCCTCCACACGAATTTCAAAAATCGCTTTTTCACCACGGGCGAGAAAGCTAGAGGAGACCAAACTGCGCACATTGGCATGTCCGAGCGAGGTGACGAGGAGATACAGGCAAAGGATTCTGATCATGGGTGCGTTCATATTTTACCAATCTTTTTCCGGGTTCATGAATTCGCGTCTGCCGGGGGTTAGCGGGCCTTTCTGAAGATCCGCGTTTTCGGAAAGGATGCGCCGTGCGCGTTCCTCAGGGGTTTCGTTGGGATCGGCTCCGCCCTTGGAATCGCTTTCATCGGGCTCCTTGCCTTTGTCATCTTTCTCCTGATCCTCATCGCCGCCTTTACCCTTGTTATCGGGTTCCTCCCCCTCGGGGCCTTCGCCTTTCTCTTGCGGTTCGCCATCGCCCTCAC
>CAMBQC010000079.1 GCA_945869855.1 Prosthecobacter debontii | reverse complement strand
TGTGATCGCGGTGGAAGAGCCTGAGGCGATGGCGTGGCCGCGGGCGCGCTGGAGATGCGCCTTGATGATTTCACGGGAGGCCTGGCGGGCGCTGTTCGACGGATCCGCAAAGATCGGAACGGCGACCGCGAGAAGAATCGCCATAATCGTGATCACCGCCAGCAGTTCGACAAGGCTGAAGGCCGATAGGCTGCGGTTCGCATTTTGGGTTATATATCGGGCGGTTCGCATCGGGTGTGCCAGCGCAAAAGATTTCGTTCCAAACGATTCAGCATTTCATGCGCCACGACTAAGTAAATACAGAAACGCTCGCTAGCTATGGGCGGATTGTGGAGATTTTGTCACATGCGTGATTTTTCGGGTTCGTTGAGGAGTTCCGAGAACCCGCAGAAAATCCGCGAATCGCCGGGGGGAAGAGGTTTGAGGGCATCCGGGCTGTCGAGATGTTCCCGGCACAGATTCTCAAACTCACCGGGCGTCTTCATCCGGCGGATCTCGCGTTCGAAATCCGGATCGATACCCTCGCAGATGTAGATCAGCGTTTTTTTCATGCGTTGGATGTGGAGTAGGGGATCGAAATCCGGGTGCTCGCGGGCAAGTTCCTCGGAAAGCTCGCGGATGTAATCGAGAAGGTCGCGGCGGGTAGGTTCGGGTGTTTCCATTCCGGAAAACGCGGCAGCGATGCGGGCAAAGATCCACGGGTTCCGGATCGCGCCGCGGCCGACCATTAGACCCGCCGCGCCGGTCTGGCGGTGGTAGGCGAGGGCGGTTTCCGCGTCGACGACGTTGCCGTTTGCGATCACGGGACAGGGCATCGTTTCCACGGCGAGTTTCACGGAATCCGGCTTCACCGGGGTGGCGTAGCGATCC
Organism: Prosthecobacter debontii; assembly: GCA_945869855.1. GTDB lineage: Bacteria > Verrucomicrobiota > Verrucomicrobiia > Verrucomicrobiales > Akkermansiaceae > Luteolibacter. The sequence continues at coordinate 7,844 of CAMBQC010000079.1, read as the reverse complement.
TCCACCGTCCGCCCGTGGATCGTGAGGCCGTCGATGGCGTGTTTGCGGAAAATTTCCAGCAGCTTGGGAAATTCGTCGGGAGAGTGGTAGCCGAGGCGGGTTTTCACGATGAAGCGGCCGGGGATCGCAGCGCGCAGCGCGCCGAGGATGGCATCGACCTTTCCCGGGTCGCGCAGCAGGCCGCCGCCTGCGTCTTTGCGGCAGACGACGGGGGCGGGGCAGCCGAGGTTCAGGTCGATCCCCGCGACCGGATATGCCGCAAGCTCCCGCGCCGTCCGCACCAGATCCGGGATTTCCTTTCCGATCATCTGCGCGAAGACCGGGCGGCCGGTTTCGTTTTCGGAAATGGAGCGCAGGATATAGGCGTTCAGCCCGGAATGGGGATGGACGCGGAAGTATTCGGTCACGAACCAATCGGGCGCGCCGCGCCGCGCCAGCACCCGCATGAAGGGCAGGTCGGTCACGTCCTGCATCGGCGCGAGGACGAGCGCGGGGCGGGCGGATGGCAGGAGGTCACGCATCGGCGAGGTCAGGAAATGGGTTGACAATCAAGCCCGCCTCCCAATGCTGGAAACGAACAACAACCAGAGGATTAAAGTGGATAACGACTTGTTGCATACGGAAAAAATCCTATCGGATCGGAAAACCTTTTTTCTCGACCTAAAACAGAACTCGCGAGGCATGGTAGTGAAGATCACGGAGGATGTCGGCGGCAATCGTGACACGATCATGGTGCCTGTGGAGATCCTCGGGGATTTCATCGCTGCGCTCACGGACATCAAGATGACCGCCGACGAGCAGTAATAATGTCGCCCTCGTCTCTTTTCCTTTCGCCTTGTAGGTGCGGGTGGGGATTGTGATTCTTTCGTCATCCCTATGCATAGCACCGCCGTCAACATCGCCCGCCTGGTCTATCTGCTTGTCTGCCAAGCGGCGGGCGTGGCCATCGCGCTTAGCACGAAGGGGACGCAGCTGGAGATGTCGGTCGCCACCGGCTTGACCATCGGCCTCGCCATCGGGATTATTTTTATCGGGATCGAGCGGCTCACGGAGGGCTTTACCCTGCGCGGACTCTCCACGGCGAGCTTTGGCCTCGGGGTCGGCCTGTTTTGCGCGTGGCTGCTCACCCGGGTGGAAATTTCGAAACTCCTCGAACTCGCTTTCCGCGATAAGATCGAAATGACGGAATACGGTGAGACAATGGTGAGTTCATTGCGGCTAGCGCTGGATGTCACGCTTTTCGCCAGCCTCGGGTTTCTCGGGGTCGTGCTTGCCCTCCGCAGCAGCCGGGACGATTTCGCGTTCATCATCCCCTACGTCCGCTTCCGCCAAGACGCCAGCTCCGGCCAGCCCATCGTGCTAGATGCGGAGACGATCATGGACGGGCGCATCCTCGGGCTGCTTTCCTCGGGCTTCATCAGTGGGCGGCTCATCGTCGGCCATTTCGTCCTGGAGGAAATCCAGACCCTCGCCATCGAAAGTTCCAGCGGCCCGCGCCAGCGCGCCCAACGCGGCCTAGAGAATCTTGAGAAAATGAAGTCATCGCCGCATATCGAGATTTCCATACACGACACTAGGATCGTCGCGGAGGAACAAACCCTCCATTCCCGCCTGATTGAGATGGCGAAATTCTACGGCGCTCGGCTGCTCACGCTGGAGGATAGCCTCGCGAAGATCGCAAAGTTACAGAGCGTGTCCGTGCTCAATCTCAACGAGCTCGATATCGCGCTGCGTCCCTCCATCGCTGTCGGCGAGAGGCTCCGTATCGTATTGGTGAGGCCGGGCAAGGAAGAGCACCAAGCGGTCGGCTACCTGCCAGATGGCACGATGATCGTCGTTAACCAAGGGGCCTCGGAAATGGGTCATGCGGTGGATGTGGTCGTGGTGACCACCCTCCAGACCGCGGGCGGTATGCTCATTTTCGGCGAGATGGATCGTCCCTAGCTGAGCGTGAAAACGGTGATCTCTGGCCTCACGTTGAAGCGAACTTGGTGCAAGTATCCGAGCGCACGGTTGATGTAGAGATCCCTCCCGCCCGAGAGCGGCAAGTGACCCGCGGTGTAGAGTTTGTTCGTGACAGGGAGCAGCGGCGGCGGCAGGAAAGGCGGCTTGCACTGCCCGCCATGGGTATGCCCGGCGAGGATCCAGCCTTGGTAGCTGCTCCAATCACCTTGATCGAGCGAGTCGGGATTGTGTGCCAGAGCCAGCGCCGCCTTGCCCGGAACGAGAGCGGAAAGCCCCGCCGCGAGATCGAATTTTTTCGCCCACAGATCGCCGAGGCCGAGCACCTGCAGGCCGCCGATATCTAGCACCTCGTTGCACAACAGCGGAATGCCTGCTTTTCCCAGCGCCGCCGTGATCTTTTCCGCCCAGCTTTCGTCCGCCCAGTTTACGCCGTAATCGTGGTTCCCGAGGATCGCCGCCGTGCCGATCCTGCCAGTGGGGAGATGTGGGAAAACCGCGGTCATCCCCGCTTCCGTCCCCTCGTCCAGCGTCACGAAATCCCCGGTATATACGACGATGTCCGGCTTCAGCGCGGCGACTTTCTTAAAGCTCTCGACTAGGAAATTCGAGGAGACCCGCGCCGAGACATGGATGTCGCTGATCTGGACGAGTGTCTTCCCTTTCAGCGAATCCGGCAGGTTCGCAACGGGCAGTTCCCGCTCGACGAATTCCAGGAAAAACGGCTCCACCAACGCGGAGTATCCCAAGGTGGCGGCACCTCCGCATATACCGATCCGCAGGATATTCCGGCGGGTAAATTGTTTTCGCTTCATCGAGTGAATGTGCATACTACCCGCCACCCCACCCTTCAACCTTCATTTTTCCAAACACGACACATGTCCCGCAACCGCACCTCACCGCCCATCTCGGAGATCGCCGCACGCTTCATCCTGCCCGGTCCCGTGATCGCGCATGAGGAAATCCCCACCGGCCTGATCAACACCACTTACGCCGTCACCTGCCGCAGCGGGCAGACCCATACGCGCTTCATCCTTCAGTCAATTAACTCCGCCGTGTTCCCGGAGCCATGGAAGGTCATGGAAAACATCCTCCACGTCACGTTCCACACCGGCGCCAAGAACCATGGCGCAGAGCAGCTCTGCCTCATCCCGCTCCGCAGCGGCATGAGCTGGCTGACCCAGCCGGACGGCACGATCTGGCGCTGCTACCCCTACCATGAGGACACCGAGACCTTCGTGAAAATCGACTCTCCCGACCTTGCCTACCGCGCCGCCGCCGCCTTCGGAAATTTCCAAGCGAGGCTCTCCGACCTCGATCCCACCGCCCTCCACGAGACCATCCCCTACTTCCACCACACGCCCACCTACTTCGCGAAACTCCTCGCCGCCGCCGAGAAAAACCCCGTCGGCCGCCTGGAGAACGCCCGCGCGGATGTCGATTTCATCCTTTCCCAGAAGCACTTGACCACCCTTCTCGTCGATGCCGGCCTGCCGATTCGCATCACCCACAACGACACCAAGATCTCCAACATCCTTTTCCCCACCGCCCCCAGCCTCCCGCCCATCGTCATCGATCTCGACACAGTCATGCCCGGCCTCGCACTCTTCGACTACGGCGATCTCGTCCGTTCCGCCGCCTCCACCGCGGATGAGAACGAGACCGACCCCGAAAAAATCCGCCTCGATCCCGTGCTCGCCGCCGCGCTCACCGAGGGCTACCTTTCCACGGCCTCCGTTTTCCTCACGCCCGAGGAAAAAGCCCTGCTGCCCTCCGCTCCGAAGGTCATCGCGCTGGAGCTCGCCATCCGTTTCCTCACCGACCACCTCCTCGGCGGCGTCTATTTCCGCTCCGACTACGAAGGCCACAACCTAGCGCGCGCCCGCAACCAGCTCACTTTGCTGAGATCGATGTAAGTGCGTTCTGGAGAGCCGCGCCTGTGGCCGGCTTCATAGCCGTGTAAAGCCGAGGGCAGCCGACCACAGGCATTACTCTCCAGAACTGATGCGCCGATCCTGCTGTTTCCTTTGCCCCGATTGATCCTCCACTGATTCCCGCTTGCGGAACCTGTGCCTCCGGGTGAAAGCTGCTTAGCGAACAACAAGCCACCGACATCATGAAAATCACCCAAACGGCATACGGAACTTGGAGCGGCGGACGCTTCATGCACTTCGGCGAGACGCTTTCCGAGGATCGCTTCCTCGGCTGCATCAAGACCGCCTATGAAGCGGGCATCCGCACCTTCGTCACTTCCGATGTTTACGGAAACGGCAAGGCGGACGCGCTTCTTGGTCAAGCCCTCGCCGGCATCGACCGCTCCACCTACGCCCTGGTCGGCATGATCGGCCACGATTTCTATGATGGCGAGCGCAAGGGCTCCCAAGGCTACCCGCGCTTCACCGATCCCGAGCTGCGCGGCCCGGACGGATACGACGAGTTCGTCCAACGCGCCACCAAACTCTCGCTGGAGCGCTGCGGTACGGATCACTTCGATCTGCTCATGCTCCACAATCCGGACGAGCTCGGCTACACCTCGGAAGCCCTCTGGAAAGCCATGGCCCGCGCCAAGGAAACCGGCCTCACCAAACAACTCGGCATGGCTCCCGGCCCCGCTAACGGCTTCACCCTCGATCTACTCGACTTCTTTGAGAAGTTCGGTGGCCTCATCGACTGGACTATGCTCATCCTCAACCCGCTTGAGCCGTGGCCCTCGAACCTCCTCCTTCCCGCCTGCCAGAAACACGGCATCAAGGTGCTCACCCGCGTTGTCGATTACGGTGGCGTTTTCCATGACGACCTCTCCCCCGACCACGCCTTCAAACCCGGCGATCACCGCACCTACCGCCCCGAGGGCTGGGTCGGCCACGGCATGGAAAAGGCGAACCGCATGCGCCCCATCGCGGAAAAATACAATCTCAGTATGATCGAATTCGCCTGCATCTGGAACCTCAGCCAGGCGCCCGTCGAGTGCGTCGTCCCCACCTTTATCCAGGAAGCCGGTGAGCACGCCCGCCCCATCGAGGACAAGATCTGCGAGTTCGGAAAAATGCCCGACGTCCGCCTCACGCCCGAAGAGGTCGATGCCGTCCGCCGGATCGGCGACAACACCGGCTGCATGAAGCTTAAGGGTGCCAGTCAACGCCACGCCAGCAGCGAGCGTTGCGACGAGTGGCCAATGAAACCCGAGCTCCTCGAACTCGCCGAGCGATACGGCGTGGGCACCGATTGGTAGAAACCCTTAACCTTAAACCTTAAAGGGGGGTTACCGCACTTCCTTGGCTTTTGCGTTTGCTGATTTGACTTGAATCGTCTGCTTCCGCGTTGCATACCGCTGTCCGTTTCCACACAATTCATCCCAACGGAGGGGTGGTAGAGTGGTCGATTGCGCCAGTCTTGAAAACTGGAGAGCCGAAAGGTTCCGTGGGTTCGAATCCCACCCCCTCCGCCAGTTTTTGCCCTTATAAATAAAGGTTTAAAGCGTAAATCCTAACGAAAAGTGAACCTTTCCGCCTTGCTACTCAAACGCGCGAAAATGCGCCAAAATGCGAGAATAAGAGGGGATTTAGTGTAAGCAAAGTGTAAGCAAGAAAAAACCCGTCGCGGTGACCGAAGCCGCGACGGGTTCGCTTTTCAGCACTTTCCTACACACTATGAAGAAATCTTTTGAACCGCTTTGAGCGCGGCTTTCAGTGTCGCCGCGCCTGCTTGGATCGCCTTTATCTCGGCATCGAAGCTCTCGGCAATGATAGCGGCCTCGCGTGGGATATGTGAGGTGCCCCAAGTCGTTTGCGAAAGTGTCGTGATACGCTCACGGAGCAAGGCGGCGGGATAGGTGCCGTGGAAGTATCCTTCCACGATTGTGCGTCCCGTGCCTCGGTGGTTGCCAGTGGAGTGGTCACCTGTCGCGGCTGGGTGAATGAGAGCGGCAGTGAGCGCATCGGCAGCGGCGGCGGCCTCACGCTCCACGGGTGCCAACTGGGATTCAAGGTCTCTCAATACGTTGAGCGCGGCGGTAACTTCAGCGGCTAGCGCGTCGGCCAGTGCTCGCTCGTGGCGTGAAAGCGTGATTTCCCCAAGCCTCTGCTTCTCTGCCTTCCGTATTAACTCTGACGCTCCTTCCTCGTCCAACTCGCCCCCTGCGGCGCGGAGCTTGAGAGCGGCAACGTCGGCAGCTAGATTTTTGTAAGCTTCGATTTGAGCAAGTGCGGCGGCGGTAGTTGTGGCGGCGGCAGCTAGTGCCGTGGTATGCGTTTCGATGATTGGTTTCATAGGTGTGGTGGTGATTGTAATTTGACGCGGTCTCTCGCGTCTTGAATGACGAGAGCAAGCGCGTTCTCTTGGTTCTCAGATAGCTGAACCATGGGTGCGGCGGTTGCGATAGGTGCGCCGTCCACGCCGGATATTTCCGACCGCGTGATGTCGCGCCATTCGCCTGGCATCCGGTTCTTGAGGTAAAAGATGATGGCGGTTGGATGGGGCGGGTGATATGTCCCGTCAATCGCCGTGAAGCCGATTGCGCGGCAATAGAGCGATTCGATCACCTTCGCGTCGGCTTGGCTTTTCGCTGCTTTTAGGGTGGCGGAAAAATCGGGATCGGCGCGCTTCCACTCGCTGATTGTTGAGCGAGAAACGCCAAGCGCGGCGGCAAGCTTTTCATCCGTGAAACCAAGCTTGGCCAGCGTCGCGGCTGTCGCGGCGGTGATGCTTGTGAGTTTGCTAGGGCGAGCCATGAAGCTTGCCTTGCCATGTTTTCGGACATTGGCAAGCTTCATTAAACGATTGTTTGATCTGTTCGATTTCTGCCTTCCATCTCGAAAAATGAGCTTTGCGGAGTGCGAGCACGTCGGCGGTTTTGTAAATTCGGGCGGGTGCCATCCTCCGGCCTCGGTCGATGACGACGTGCGGCAGTTGGCGGAGGTCGGTGCGGTTGCGCTTCGATAAACCGCCAAGGCAGCGGAGGGCGTTGTTTTCGAATATGTGAGTTTGATTTGTGGTCATGGGTTTCTGTTGGGTGCGGTGTGGTTGAGTTCATTCTGGAGGTGGTGGCTGGGGCGGCTCTCTGGGACTAACGGGACAAACCCCCTTTACATAAGGGGGGGGTTGTCCCTGTCCCGTTTAGCGGCGGGACATTTGTCCTTTGTCCCGTTCATGTCCCGTTTGTCCCGTTCGGATTGAATGCCCATCCGCCGCGTTCTGATTTCCTTAGAACGCCAAGGATTTCCGCTCGCTGCATCCGCTTTTTTAGGGTGTCGGCTTTTGGCAAGTTTTCTGTCCCATCCATGTCCCGAATGATTTCCAGCGCATCCGCCACGGTAAGAACGGGACAAGGGGTTTTGTCCCGTTTGGAATCGAATATCGGAGCGAAAAACTCGCGTTCCTTCGCTGCCTTTTCCGCTTCTTTCCGTGCCGCGTGCAACCCTGCGGCACGGCCTTGGAAAAGGTGCATTCCGGCTTCATCGTCGTAAGCAAAGCAGAATCCTTGTTCCTTTGGAATGTCACGCTTCCTCATGTCCGTTCCAAAGATGGTGGAGATGCTGGTTTCGGTGTCCTTGTCGATCCGGAGGTTGGCGAAGGCCTTTCGGTTCAGCTCGCTGCCAAGGTGTCCGCGTGTCTTGGCTTGGTCAGTGCTGGGGTTCTCGTGCAGGATGGCGAAGATTGCGCATTCGTATTTTTGGGCGAGTGCGTGGATTCTCGAAACAAGCTCCAGCGATTCCGTTTCATCGTTCGGGCTTTTGCATAGGTCGGCGATGCCGTCGATGATTACCACGTCGATCCTGCCGTGCCTGTCGGCTTCCTTGGCCAGTGCGCCCTCCAGAATCATCAGGCGTTCGCTGCGAGCAAACATGACAAGCGGGAGGGAAACTAGGCGGTCGGAAACTACC
>CAMBQC010000078.1 GCA_945869855.1 Prosthecobacter debontii | reverse complement strand
GGAGGGTATGTTGAAGGAGGCTCTCGGGAAACAGATCGCGGTGATTTCCAAGACGCTAGCCGATCCGAAGGCGAAGCGGGAGGATCGCATCGCCGCCGCGCGGACGCTGGTTTCCATCGGAACGGATGACACGGTGGCACTCGCGCTGTGGATTTTGCAGCAAGCGGGGGAACCGCAGGAATTGCAGGCTGCCATCGTGGAGATGATCGGTACGACGGATTTCTCGGCGAAGATGGCGATGCTTTTCAATGAACTCGCCCCCTCGATCCGGGAGGCGGCGTTCGATGAGATCGTGAAACGCCCCGCCGCCGCGCTTGAATTCCTCAAGGGTGTTGAAGGCGGCACCGTCGATCCGAAGAACATCGGCCCGGGCAACGTCGCCCGCCTCCGCAGTCATCCCGACAAGGCGGTGGCGGCGCGGGCGAACGCCTTGCTCGAGAAGCTCATGCCCGGCGCGAAGGAGAAGGCGGAGATCATCGCAAAATTCCTTCCCGAAGTCACCAAGCCCGGCAACACCGCGAACGGAAAAGCGATCTATGCCGCCGCCTGCGCAGTCTGCCACAAGTTCGGCGATGTTGGCAAAGTTGAGGTCGGCCCCACCCTGACCGGCATGGGCAGCCACGGCGCGGCGGAACTGCTCGTCCACATCATCGATCCGAACCGCGAGGTCGATCCGACCTACTGGCAGTGGAACATCACCACCAAGAAAGGCGAGACGCTGGCCGGTGTGATCACCACGGAAAACAACGCGGTCCTCACGCTGCGCAACCAGGGCGGCGACACGGAAATCCGCAAGGAGGACATCGCCTCGCGCGTGAACACCCAACGCAGCCTGATGCCGGAGGGACTCGATGGACTGGGGCCGGAAAACCTGCGCGACATCCTAGCCTATATAAAGGTCACGGACAGCCCGCCACTTGAAACGTTCCCGCCCGACAGCACCTCCGCCACCGGACAGAGGTTTCTCGAACCACGCCAGACGCATCAGAGCTTGCGTGTGCTGGTGGTGGGAGCGGGATCTTCCCATCATTTTCCGCGTGACTTTATCGTCGCGGATGTGGAGACGCTTTCTAATACACGGGCAGATGTAATCGGCACGATGAATCTCGCCGAAGCGCTCGAAGCGATGCCCAAGGCGGACGTGCTAGTATTCTCGGGAAACCATGCGCAATGGGGCACGCCGGAATTCCAGAAAGCCCTCCACGATTTTGCGGACGCGGGGAAGGGGATCGTGCTGCTGCACGCGGCCACGTGGTCGCATCCGTGGGAGGGCTACAACAAGCGCTTCGTTGCTGGTGAAACGAAAGGTCATGGCAAAGGCAACGTGGCGGCGGATTGCATCCGCCCAGCCAACCATCCCATCCTCAAAAGCGTGCCGGAAACCTTCACCATCGCCGACGAGTCCTACCATTCCGTCTTTTTCAAAAAGGAAGGCCAGATGACCCTCATCGAGAACAAGCCCGATGGCAAAAGCCCCGATCCGCATCCCGCACTTTGGATCGTAAACGACCCCAAGGCGCGCATCGTCTGCTACACCCACGGCCACGATGACAAATCCCACGCCCACGAAGCCTACAAAACCATCCTCCGCAACGCCGTGAAATGGGTTTCCGAAAAATAACTCCCTGACCCTCATGTTCACCCACGCAGAAACCGCCCCGCGCGATACGACTGACGGACGTCACCACATCTGGCACTCGAAGCCCGGCCTCACGCCCACGGAAGATCTCCTCGTTGTCCACTGCACCATCCCGCCCGGCGGTGGCCATGCCTTCCATACCCATCCGAACAAGGAGGAGGTCATCTACCTCATCGAGGGCGAGGCCGAGCAGTGGTTGGAGCAGGAGAAACAGACCCTCGGCCCCGGTTCCTCCGTGTTCATCCCGGCAAGTGCCGTCCACGCCACCTTCAACCGCAGCGACCAAGATCTGAAATTCATCGCCGTTATCACACCGTGCTCCTCGGAGGGCGAGATCCATGTCGCCGTGGATCATCTGGAGCCTTGGAAAACGATCATGGCGGCCATGGGATGACGGAGTTTGATGGATTTGGTTAATCCTATTGGCAGTTAGTCTGTCCATCACTTGCTCGCTGTAAGATTTCCGATTTGAATTGCGTCTTGCGGGGTGATTGTCGTTGTGTTCCGATGACCGCATGAATCTTTTATCTGTTTTATTGTCAGTGGTTTTGGTAACGGGCGCCTGCAGCCAAACGGCTGACTACCAAGCAGTGGACGGACCGAACGTGCGGGTGATGCGGCATGAAGATGGCTCGCGAACGATTTTCTCCCGCAGTCCCGACGCCCGGACCCTTACCAAGAAAACCTATTCTTCAGGAGGCGCCTTGTTCCTCGTCACGATCTACAGGATGGACGCGCAGGGAAATCCGATGAACTGCAAGATTTACGACGGTAAGAAAAATGAAATGTTCAAATCGCGATACGGCTACCGGAAGTCGGATGGACAGCTTGTCGAGGAGCAGATGTTCGATTCGCGGGTGAAACGTATCGATCCGAACACGGGTGAGGAGATGCCTGTGAGGCGTTTCATCTACACCTACGATGCTCAGGGAAACCGCAGCGCGCCAATTTCTATCACGCTCTTACCCGGTAAGACCGCTGAGGAGGTCTACGGCAAACCTACGGCAATGGATGCCGATCCTTTCGATACCCCCACGGGGCGCTGATTTTTCTGCGATGATTTCGGGTAAGATATTGCTCCCCGTATTAGTGGGCACCGCGTTCGGTGCGGCGGGCTGGATGCAGGGTTCGCGTGGAAATGGCGCGGACGCTGCGGGTATTTCACGGCAGCTTAAGATCGCGGAGGAACAGGTCGCGATGCTGGAACGCGAGAACGCATCCCTGCGGTCGCTTGCGCAGGGCGGCGGGGAGGTGGCCGTGCCACCGGAATTGATCGCGAAGATCGAGCGGGATTTCGGACTCACCTTTCTCTCCAGCCCGGTATTCCATCGCATCGCGGGGGAAGAACTCGGATACCGCATCGAGGCGGCGATGGAGAGCCGTTTCGGTCCGCAGGGTGTGGACGACAGGCAGGAAGCTTACCGTTGGATCGGCTGGCTGCGTGCGGAAGACATGTTGCTGGGGCAGATGGTCGCCGTGAAATCCGTAGGCGCGCTGGGATGGTTCGATGAGGTGACCGGTGAGGCGTGGGTGACGGATCGGTTCGATCTCAAGAACATCCCCGACCAGGCGGCGATGGTGCGGTTGCTGGTGAGGATCCTTCTGAACCAGCATTTTCCGCCGCCCTCCGCGTATCCGGGCGACGACGCGGCGCGGGCACGGGAAGCCTTGCACGCGGGTGCGGCCTCGGGCGCGGAGGCGAGGTTTTATGCGGCAAGCGCAAGGGGCATCGGCTTCATGCCTATGAACGACAAGAGCGCCGCCGCCCGCCTGTTGCTCACGCTTTCCGACTTCGTCCAAGGCGTCAGCCTTTTCCCGGCGGTGGAGGGGAAAGGGTTGGCCGACACGCTCTTTGTGAGAGGCTCGGAGGATTTCGCCGACCGCATGAGGAAGCCGCCGCAGAATACTTTGGAGATCGTCCTGCCGGGCGAGATGGGGCGCGGAGGCGAGGTGGCCTTGCCGGAAATTTCCGACGAGGTGTTTCTCAGGGAAAGCGCGGGATATCTGGGTCTACGCCTGTGGCTTGCGTTGACCGAAGACCTGGGTATGGCGGAGGAGGTTTCCCGCTCTTGGGTGAAGGATGGCTACGCTCTTTTTGCGGACGGCGAGATATCAAGCGGCCTAGTGTGGGAAGTGACGCTCGAGGACGCAACTGCCGCGGACGCATTCTCGAAGGCGGCGCAAGGTCTAGCCGAGGCAATGGTGACCGAAGGCCGCTTCCTCGGCACGGTCAGGGTCACGGATACCACCGTCAGGTTTTTCAATGCCGCGACCCAAGAGACCGCCACGCAACTTGGGCAGCGTTGAATTTCTCCGGCAACCGGACTTTCCGAAAAGCTACGAGGATTTTTTTCCCGCCTCTGATCACCAAAGCGCTATGGACTATCTCAGCAGCGCGAGGATGGGAGCGGGATAGACTCCGAAAACCAAGGTAAGCGCGGTGAGGGCGGCGATGGAGATTTTGGAAATCGCCGGGAGGGGGATGGCGGAGGTGTCGCTGGCTTCGATCCACCACATGGCGCGGATTGTTTTGAAGTAGTAGTAGAAACCGGCGGCGGCGGCGATTACGGCGATGGTGAGTCCCGCCCAGAGGTGGGCTCCGGCGGCGAGCTGGAAGACGAAGAATTTCCCGATGAAACCGGCGGTAAGCGGCACACCCGCGAGTGCGGCTAGGAGGATGGTCATGGCCAGTGCGAGGAGCGGGTTGCTTTTTCCGAGGCCGTTGAAGTCGGTGATCGCCTCGCCATCGCGGTGGATGCGGATCTGCGCGAGGACGAAGAACACGCCCATCGTCATCAATAGGTAGGTGGCGAGGTAGAAGGAGACGGCATCCACCGAGGAGATAGAGGCATCCGTGCCCGGAGCCCATGCGGCGAGCGCGAGGATCAGGAATCCGGCGTGGGCAATTGAAGAGTAGGCCAGGAGGCGCTTGAGGTTTGTTTGCGGGATGGCGGCGAGGTTTCCGTAAAGTAGGGTCGCGCCTGCGAGGATGAGCAGGATGGTCAGCACCTGGCCGCGGACGGGGGAGGCTTCACCGAGAAAGGGAGTGAGGAAACGGATCAGCAGGATGAAGCCCGCCGCCTTCGAACCGACGGAGAGGAAGGCGGTCGTGGGCGTGGGTGCGCCCTGATAGACATCGGGGATCCACATCTGCATCGGAAACGCGCCGACCTTGAAGCCGAGCGCGACGAGCACCAGGGCGATGCCGAAGAGAAGAGGGATGGGAGATTGGATATTGGATATTGAGGATTGGATTTCATCGAGGCGCATGGTGCCGGTGGAGCCATAAACCCAGGCGATGCCGTAGACGAGGAACCCGGTGCTGAGCGCGCCGAGGATAAGGAATTTCGCGCCCGCCTCCAGCGAGCCGACGTTGCGGCGCATGTAGGCGACGAGGATGTAGAAGGTGATGGTGACCAGCTCCAGCGCGACGAAGGCGCCCGCGAGATCCTTCGCGGAGGCCATCCACATCATCCCGGCGCAGGCGAAAACGGGTAGGCAGTAGAACTCGCCGGTGCCGTTCTCCGAGGTGGGCTCCGCCGTGTAGCGGGAAAGAATTTTCCGGTAATCGATGGCCATCAGCAGCACGAGGATCGTGGCGAGTAGGGCGAAGATTTTGTAGAAACGGGCGAGGGAATCGAACTGGTAGAAATTCCAGAGCGGCCATCCCGCCCATGCCGACGCGGGCTTCGCATCCGGGCCATACGCAAAAAACGTGGTGATCAAAATGAGAGCGAGGCCGATGGCTCCGGCGAAGCCAACCCAAGCCTTTTGATTCGTTGGGACGAAGGCTTCGGCCAAAAGGATGACGAGGCCGAGGGCGACGGTGAGGACTTCCAGGTAATAGGCGGGCATAAAATTCAAATTTCAAATCTCAACTCTCAAGGAAGACTTTACGGCTTGAGAAGATTCAGGAGGAGGTTGGGGAAGCAGCCTACGGCGAGGAGGGCTACGATGAGGAGGACGGCGGGGATGTGGTCGGTGAGGGTGAGGTCAGCGGCTTTCTCGGTGGATTTCACGGCGGGGCCTTGGAAGATATTGCGGTAGGCGCGGAGCATATAGACGGCGGAGATCACCACGCCCCAGATCGCGAGGATGCAGGCGATCTGGACGGGGCCGAGGCCATTGGCGGGCACGTAGTTTTGGAACGCGGAGAGGAAAACGAGCACTTCGCCGGAGAAGTTCGCGAGGCCGGGCAGGCCAATGGATGCCATCGCGGCGATGCCGAACAGGAACGCCATGCTGGGCGCGGATTTTGCGAGGCCGCCCATGTCGGAGAGATCCAGCGCGCCGGTGCTGCGCTCGATGCGATCCGCGAGGCCGAAGAGTAGCGCGATGGAAACGCCGTGTGCGAACATTAGGACAACGGCGGCGGGGAGGGCGAGGGTGTTGCCGGGCACAGCGATCAGCGCGGCGATAGCTAGAAAGATATAGCCCATGTGCATTACCGAGGAATTTCCGAGCAGGGTGTCGAGGCGCTTCTGCGATAGGGTCACGAAGCCGACCCACAGGATATTTCCTAATAACAGCACGAGCAGCGGCGTGAGCCATGCCTGCATACCTTCCGGCACGAGCGGCACGGCGACGCGGAGCAAACCGTAGAGGCCGAATTTTTTCAACACGCCCGCGTGGAGCATCGCGGTCGGGGCAGGGGCGCTGGCGTAGGCGGGCGCGGCCCAAGAGTGGAAGGGGAACAGCGAAACGAGCGTGCCGAAGCCGATAATCAGCAGAGCGGCGATGCCTTTCTGCGCGGCGGGATCGATGGTGCCGGCGAGGTTTTTGATCTCCCGCATGTCGAAGGTGCCCGCCAGCGAGGCCAGCCACACCAATCCAGCCAGAAGAATGAGAGAGCCGAGGCCGAGGTAAATGGTGATCTTCCATGCAATCCCGCGTCGGTCGCCGCGGCCGAGGATGCCGATCATCAGGAAAGTGGGGATCAATGCCATTTCGTGGAATGCGTAGAAGAAGAACAGATCCGTAGAGGCGAAGGCACCGATGGCTCCCGCGGCGATCAGCAGGGAGGAACCGTAGTAGAGTTTTTCGCGGCCTTCCGGCGCTTTCCCGGAGAGCACGGCGGCCATCGTCACGATCACGGAAAGGATCACCATCACGAGGCTCATGCCATCAAGGTATCCGAAGCTGAGGTTGATTGCGGGCTTCGTCAAAACAGGCAGGGAGAAATTCCAGATCGCCTCTTTCCAGCAGAACACCGAGCCGAGACCGAGGACGAGATTGATGGCGGACGCGGCAATCGCAGTGAGCCGGGCGGGAGCGCCAAGCAGGATCGCGAGGAAAGCGAGGATGGGCAGGGCGACGAGAAGGATGAGCATGGGAAAGAAGGCGGGTGGCGGTGATACCGTGGCGGCAGGGCGAATACAGCGAACTTGGGGCGGCGCGGAAAGGGCAAAATCGGATTTTTCAGCGGTGTCGGGGCTGCCGTAGGGGAGACCCGCCATGAATGCGCGGATCTCCGCCGAACTCAGAGGACGGTTGACAGCTGGCTGTAAGCGTGAAAGATCCCGCCCCCATGCAAATCCGGACCTTTACAACTCCCCTGATGATTGCCGCCGCATTGGTGGCGTTGCCCGCCCTTGTGCATTCGGAGGAGACTCCGGCCGCGAAACCTCCCGCAGCCGACGAACCGGCGCCTGCCCAACCTGAAAAGATTATGCCCGAAACACCCGCCGATGTAGCCGCCGCCCCCGCCGATGCCGCCAAAACCGAGAGCGGTCTGGCCTCGAAAGTCCTCAATGCCGGAACCGGCGATAAAAAACCCACCGCTGCCGACACGGTGACCGTTCACTACTCCGGCTGGACGACGGACGGGAAAATGTTTGATAGCTCGGTGAGCCGCGGTGAACCTACGAGTTTCCCCCTCGGTGGCGTGATCAAAGGCTGGACCGAAGGTCTCCAGTTGATGGTGACCGGCGAGAAGCGCCGTTTCTGGATTCCGGAAGAACTCGCCTACGGCCCGGCTGTTCCCGGCAGCGGCCGCCCCGGTGGAATGTTGGTCTTTGATGTGGAACTGATCGCCATCAAGGAAGCAGCCAAGGCACCGGCCGATGCCGAGAAAACGAAGGGTGGGGTCGCCTACAAGATCACCAAGAAAGGCGAGGGCGAGATACCGGGAGCGGATCAAATTGTTACCTTCCATTTCACAGCCAAGACCACGGACGGCCAGGTGGTGCAGGACAGCCGCACCCAGCCCGCGCCTCCCAGCGTGCCTCTCGATAAACTGCCGCCAGAACTCGCCGAGATCATCGGTGGGATGAAGACGGGCGAGCTACGCCAATGCTGGCTGCCTGAGCCACAGGCTCCCGGCGGATTGATCGTAGCGGACATCGAGTTGGTCTCCTTCAAGGCCGCGCCACCGGCACCTGCCGTTCCTAAAGACGTCGCCGCCGCCCCGGCCGATGCGAAGAAGACCGAAAGCGGGATCGCCCACAAGGTGCTGACCGCAGGTAAGAGTGAGGAAAAACCAAAGGCCGCAGATACCGTGAAAGTCCACTACTCCGGATGGACGACAGATGGGAAAATGTTCGACAGCTCGGTGACCCGTGGTGAGCCCGCTGAATTTCCGCTCAGCGGTGTGATTAAAGGCTGGACGGAAGGCGTGCAGCTCATGGTGGTCGGCGAGAAGCGTCGCTTCTGGATTCCGGAAGATCTTGCCTATGGTCCCGTCGTCCCTGGCAGCGGTCGTCCCGGTGGAATGCTCGTTTTCGACATCGAGTTGCTCGAGATCGTCCGCTGATCATTCAAAAAATCGGCATTCAACAATCGAGAATCATCAATCCATTCTGCGCCTGTTGCCTCATAAATCGAGCACACCGAAAGATTCCTGGACGACTGGGAGCGTTGCCTCATAGTTAGGATACCCTTAGCGGTTTGGTTTCTTTTGTTTGGTTGGTTTGCCCTTTCGGGCGCTTCGGGGCGTAGCGCAGATGCGCCCGAAAGGGTAAGGGTTTCCCGTTCCTCCCCTTGGTAGAACTCCTCACGCCGTTTGCTCTCCTGTTTCATCGTCGTACAGAAGAGATTGCGCCATTGGCTCCAGAACCTGAGTAGTTCTTTGCGATCGTCTAACAGTTCACGATACTCCAGTCTCTCGTAGCCGAGGAACTGACGGACGTGGGTGTGTGTCTTCTGCTCCACGTAGGCCTGGTCATTCTTGTAATTGGGGTGCGAGCGGGACTGGTGGATACGGTGTTTCCTGAGCTAGTGGTATCTGCCGCGCATCTTTTTGGTGTATTCTTCGATGCTTTTTTCACTCATTTCCATGGCTGGCGCCACGGTGTCTTCTTTTATAAGGCAACGGAGTTCTCAACCGCCATCCAAAAAATCTGGCTCTCCGTCAGGTTTGCGAATCGTTGGAGGCTTCTGATGGACTGAAGCCATTACACAGCAAGAGTTCTGGGCGACTCAAGATGCATGGATAATCGGAGTCGGTTGCAAGGCGTTTTCACGAAGCCT
>CAMBQC010000077.1 GCA_945869855.1 Prosthecobacter debontii | reverse complement strand
ACGGTGGCTTCGGCGGCGGCCATGTTCGTGGCGTAGGAGATCTTCTGGGCGATTGCGGTGGAGCGGATCAGGATCTCATCGGCGCGGGACTCGTGGGTGGCGGGGGTGTTGATGAGGAAGTGGATCTCGTTGTTCTTCATCATGTCGATGATGTTGGGGCGTGCTTGCTCGAGCACTTTGTAAACGCGGCTGGCGGGGATGCCGGCCTCGGCGAGTTTGGCGAGGGTGCCGCCGGTGGAGACGATCCTAAAGCCGATCTCATGGAGAGCGCGGGCGACGATGACGGCACGTTCCTTATCGCGGTCGGAGACGGAGAGGAAAACGGTGCCTTCCTTGGGTAGTGGGTTGAAGGCGGCCATCTGCGATTTTGCATAGGCCATGCCCCAATTCATATCGATACCCATGACCTCGCCGGTGGATTTCATCTCGGGGCCGAGGACGATATCGATGCCGGGGAAGCGGTTCCATGGGAAGACGGCTTCTTTTACAGAGAAATGGGTGGGGATGATGGTTTCGGTGTAGCCCATATCCGCGAGTTTCTCGCCTACCATAATTTTCGCCGCGAGCTTGGCAAGGGATACGCCAGTGGCCTTGCAGACGAATGGCACGGTGCGCGAGGCGCGGGGATTCACCTCGATCACGTAGAGCACCTCGTCCTTCACAGCGAACTGGATGTTCATCAGGCCGCGCACCTCAAGCTCGCGAGCAAGGTCTTTCGCGGCGCGGACGATCTCGGACTTGATGCTTTCGGAAAGGGAGAAGGCCGGAATGACACAGGCGGAGTCCCCGGAGTGGATGCCGGCTTGCTCGATGTGCTGCATGATTGCGCCGACCACGGAGGTCTCACCGTCGCTGATGCAGTCAACATCGATCTCGGTGGCGTTGTCGAGGAAACGGTCAACCAGCACCGGGCGCTCCGGTGAGGCGGTGACGGCCTCGCGCATGTAGCGGGAAAGCTCCCCGTCGGAATAGACGATCATCATCGCGCGGCCGCCGAGGACGAAGGAAGGGCGGACCAGGACGGGGTAGCCGATGCGGTTTGCGATGGCGATGGCTTCCGCCTCGTTGGTGGCAGTGCCGGCTTCGGCTTGTTTGAGGTTGAGCTTGTCCAACAGCGCGGAGAAGAACTTGCGATCCTCGGCTTGTTCGATGGATTTCGGCGAGGTGCCGATGATGGGGACGCCGTGGCGTTCGAGGTCGGCGGCGAGGTTGAGGGGGGTCTGCCCGCCGAACTGGACGATGACGCCATGCGGTTTTTCTTGGTCGCAGATGTTGAGCACATCTTCTAGGGTGAGCGGCTCAAAGAAGAGTTTGTCGGAGGTGTCGTAGTCGGTCGAGACGGTTTCCGGGTTGGAGTTGACCATGATCGTCTCGTAGCCGAGTTCCTTGAGGGCGAAGGCGGCGTGGACGCAGCAGTAATCGAACTCGATGCCCTGCCCGATCCGGTTCGGGCCGCCGCCGAGGATGATGATTTTTTTCCTGTCGGATGCGCGTGCCTCGTTCTCGTCGCCGTAGGTGGAGTAGAAATAGGGCGTGTAGGCCTCGAACTCCGCGGCGCAGGTATCGACGAGGCGGTAGGTGGGGATGATGCCTTTTTCCTTTCGTTCGGCACGCACGGTATCTTCGTGCGTGCCTTTTGCCCTCGCGATCTGGCGGTCTGAGAAACCGAGTTTTTTGGCGCGTCTCAGATCGAGCGTATCGAGGTTTTTCCCTTCCTCTGCGATTTGCTGCAGGTGGCGCAGGAACCATGGATCGATGGCGGTGGCCACATGGACTTCCTCCAGTGTCCAGCCGTTGGTGAAGGCGGTCTGGAGCCAGAAAATGCGTTCCGCGTTGGGGATCTGGAGCTTGCGGGTGATATCGTCGCGGGTGGGGCTGACGGGTTCCTTGTTATCGAAGCCGAAGCCCCAGCGTCCAGTCTCCAGCGAGCGCAGGCATTTCTGCATGGACTCCTTGAAAGTGCGGCCGATGGACATCGCCTCGCCGACGGACTTCATCGAGGTGGTAAGTACGGCGTTTGCAGTAGGAAATTTCTCGAAGGTGAAGCGCGGGATTTTCGTAACTACGTAATCTATGGTAGGCTCGAAGGAGGCGGGTGTGACGCGGGTGATGTCGTTGGGCAGCTCATCGAGTGTGTAGCCGACGGCGAGCTTCGCGGCTATTTTGGCAATGGGGAAACCGGTGGCCTTCGAGGCGAGCGCGGAGGAGCGCGAGACGCGCGGATTCATCTCGATGACGATCATGCGGCCCGTTTTTGGATCGGTGGCGAACTGGATGTTCGAGCCGCCGGTTTCCACGCCGATCTCGCGGATCACCGCGAAGGAGGCGTCGCGCATGATCTGGTATTCGCGGTCGGTGAGGGTCTGGATGGGGGCTACAGTAATCGAGTCCCCGGTGTGGACGCCCATGGGATCGAGGTTTTCGATGGAGCAGATGACCACGCAGTTGTCCGCTCGGTCGCGCATGACCTCCATTTCGAATTCCTTCCAGCCGAGCAGAGATTCGTCGATGAGGACTTCGGAAACGGGCGAGAGATCAAGGCCACGGTGGACGATTTCTTCGAACTCTTCCTTGTTGTAGGCGATGCCACCGCCCTGCCCGCCGAGGGTGAACGCGGGGCGGACGATAAGCGGGAAGGTGCCGATCTCTTCTGCTACCCCGCGTGCCTCTTCCATGGTGCGGGCGATGCCTGAGCGCGGCATATCGAGGCCGATCTTTTCCATCGCTTCCTTGAAAAGGTGGCGGTCTTCGCCTTTATCGATGGCGGCGGCGTTGGCTCCGATCATGCGGACGTTATGCTTTTCGAGGATGCCGGATTTGAAAAGCGACATCGACGTGTTCAGCGCCGTCTGGCCGCCGAGGGTGGGGAGCAGCGCGTCGGGTTTCTCGCGGATGATGATTTTCTCGACGACTTCCGGCGTGATAGGCTCGATGTAGGTGCGGTGCGCGAACTCCGGATCGGTCATGATCGTGGCGGGGTTCGAGTTCACCAGAATGACCTCGTAGCCCTCCTCCTTGAGGGCTTTGCAGGCCTGGACGCCGGAGTAGTCGAACTCGCAGCCTTGGCCGATGACGATGGGGCCGGAGCCGATGACGAGGATTTTCTTGATCGAGGTATCTTTGGGCATGTGTGGGCGCTAGGTATTCAAATTTTAGCGAGATGGCAGGAGATCGTCGGTTTGTAAAGGCAAGGCAGTGCGGTTAGCAAAACGCTGGCACAATTTTCCTGTCATTTGGGAGTGTTCGATTATTGCCCAGATAGCTTATGGTTTAGCAGAATTGACCTACGCAGCGCGTTCATGACATCCACTAGCCACTGCATTTCTTTACACGCCTTACGACATAAGGGGTCTTTAGTATTTCGACTTACGAACTTACCGATTTCCGTGTAGAGCTGACGCATCTGGGTGTCCACTACGCCTAGCTCTGCTCGTAGGGTGGAAATTTCTTGGTTGGCGTCGCCGATGTGCTGGAACGCATCTGAAGCCTTCATACGTCGCTCCTTCTTGAGTGCAAGGATCTTTGTGTCGATCATTTCGACTTTGATGTCTCCTTCCTCAATTTTTTTCGCCAAATCCTTCCGTTCGGCTCTCAGCTCGGCAAATTGCGCCTTTAGTTCCGTGAGTCTTTGGGTTATAACTACGAAATCTCTCTCATCGCCCATTCCCTCATTTGTTAGGACCTCTTCTTTCGTTTTGGTGCCATAATAGGCACGACGTATCTTCTGAGCGTTGACCACAGTTAGGTCGCGTTGTCTGGCGTGCTCTTCGAGAGTATTGAGAACGATTTGGCGTTCATCGAGCAGATGCTGATAAGGTTCGGTCGATACCCCCAAAAGACTCGCCCGCTCTTCATGGGCCTTGGTAAGTGACTCCAGGTGGCTCTCCAATTCGGCGGTAATACGGTCGTGCTCTTTGACGAGTTTGCGGAGATTCCAGTATTCTACGGTGAGCGCCTCAATCCCCTCAACATTTTCCCAAATCGCCTTGCCGAGGTTTGATTCCGCCTCTTTGAGAAGGTGCGTTTCTTCGGCGGCTTCCGCCATGCGGGTGTTCTTTCGGTTATAGCCGAAAGCGCGCGCAACTAGGCAGACAAGGTATTTCGTCGAGGTCATCTTGAAGGGTTACATTCTTAATAACAATCTGAGGTGTTCAATTACACTCATGTCTTCGAGCGTGGTCACGCTTCCCGAGATGTCACCGGTGGTTACCAGTTCTTTCAGCAGACGCCGGATGATCTTCCCCGAGCGTGTTTTTGGCAAGGCGGGAGTGAAATGGATATCGTCGGGCTTGGCGATGGCTCCGATTACGTGGCCGACGTGGTCGCGGAGTTCTTTCTCTAGTTCCACGGAGCTTTCGTATCCGAGTTTCAGGGTCACGAACGCGGCGACAGCCTGCCCTTTCAGGTCGTGGGGGCGTCCCACGACGGCGGCTTCCGCGACGGCGGGATGAGCGACGAGGGCGCTTTCGATCTCGGCGGTGCCGAGACGGTGGCCGGACACGTTGAGCACGTCATCAAGGCGGCCGATGATCCAGAAATTGCCTTTTTTGTCACGCCGGGCACCGTCACCTGCGGTGTAGATGCCGGGATAGTCGGAGAAGTAGGTCTTCTTGAAACGGGCTTTGTCGCCGTGGATCGTACGCGTCATGGAAGGCCATGGCTTGCGGATTACGAGGCGGCCATCGTCGTTGGGCGGGCATTCGTTTCCGGCGTCGTCGAGTATGGCGGCATCAATGCCGAAAAAGGGCCGGGTGGCGGTGCCGGGGATGCAGGGAGTGGCGCCGGGGAGCGGGGAAATGAGGATCGCTCCGGTTTCCGTTTGCCACCAGGTGTCCACGATCGGGCAGCGGCCGCCGCCGATTTTCTGGTGATACCATGACCATGCCTCGGGGTTGATTGGCTCGCCGACGGATCCGAGGAGGCGGAGGGAGGAGAGGTCGTGTTTTTCGGGGAAATGGTCGCCCGCCTTGATGAAGGCGCGGATGGCGGTGGGGGCGGTGTAGAAAATGGTGACGCGGTGTCCCTCGATCATTTTCCAGAATCGCCCGAAGTCCGGCTCGTTCGGAGCGCCTTCGTACATCAACTGGGTGACGCCGTTTGCTAGCGGGCCATAGACGATGTAGGAGTGCCCGGTGATCCAGCCGACATCCGCGGTGCACCAATAGACATCCTCATCCCGCATATCGAAGATGTATTTGCAGGTCGAGTAGGTGCCGGTGAGGTATCCGCCGGAGGTGTGGAGGATGCCCTTCGGTTTCCCGGTGGAGCCAGAGGTGTAGAGGATGAAAAGCGGGTGTTCGGAATCGAAGCCCTTCGGTTCGTGCTTTGCGGAGGCCTTTTCCATTTCCTCGTGCCACCAGTGATCGCGGCCTTGCTCCATGGAGATCTCGTTTTGCGTGCGGCGGACGACGAAGATGTTCTTGATCTTGTCGTATTTGCGCAGCGCCTCATCCACGGCGGGCTTGAGGGAAACAACCTTTCCCCGCCTCCAGCCGCCGTCGGCGGTGATGACGGCGGTGGCTCCCGAGTCCTCGAGGCGATCAAGGATGGCCTCGGACGCGAAGCCGCCGAAGACGACGTTGTGCACTGCGCCGATCCGCGCGCAGGCCAGCATGGCGATGGCGGCCTCGGGGATCATGGGCATGTAGATGAGGACGCGGTCCTTCGATTTCACGCCGCGCGCGAGCAGGACGTTGGCGAACTTGCAGACCTCGCGGTGGAGCTGCGAGTAGGTGATCGTGCGTTTGTCGCCGGGCTCGCCCTCCCAGATGATCGCCGCCTTGTTCGCCCGCGGCCCGAAGGCGTGGCGGTCCACGCAGTTCTCCGCGACGTTGAGTTTCCCGCCGAGAAACCACTCCACGTCGGGAGCGTTCCATTTGAGGACTTTCGTGAAGGGCTTCTGCCAGACGAGTTCCTTGGCCTCGGACGCCCAGAATTTCTCGGGCTTCTCGATGGATTGTTTGTAGAGCTTCTCATACTCCGCCATCGATCCGATGCGTGCCTTTTTGGAAAATCCTTTGGAGGGCTTGCGGACGGCTGCAAGTTCGGCGGCGTGGTCGGTGGCGGCTTTTTTACTTTTTTGGGGGCTCATGGTGGGAACACTCTTCAAGCTAGTGAGCTACATCGCGGGGGGCAATGGCGAAAAGCGCGAGGATGGCTTGCTAGTCATTTACGCTTTCTCATCCAGCAGCATCGCGATTTCCTTCTTGTTGAGGATCGCGTATTGGGCGGGTTCGAGGTCGCCGAGCCAGAGGTTTCCGATGCGGACGCGGAGGAGCTTGGTGACCTGGTAGCCGAGCGCCTCGAACATCACGCGGATCTGGCGTTTCGCGCCGTGGTCGAGGATGACCTTGATGCGGCGCGCGGAGATGCGCTCGATGTGTTTCGCCTTCAGCTTGCCTTCCTCTGTGAAAACCCCGGCGAGAAACTGGTCGAGGTGGGCGTTCTCGAAGGCTTGGTTCGAGGTGACGAGGTATTCCTTTTCCACCGATTTCGACGGGTGCATGAGGCGCTGCGAGAGGTCGCCGTCGTTGGTGAGGATGAGCATGCCCTCGGAGTCGGTATCGAGCCGGCCGACGTGGTGCAGGGCGTGCAGCGCGGGAGGGAGGAGATTGTAAATGGTCTGCCGCCCGAGTTCGTCGCTGCGGGTGCAGACATAGCCGCGCGGCTTGTGAAAAATGACGACCATCTCCTCTTTCGGGAGGACGCGTTTGCCATCGAGGCGGACGAAATCCGCCGGGGTGATGCGGGTAGCGAGCTTCAGGCAGGGTGAGCCGTTGACCTCGACGCGACCGGTCTCGATCAATTCCTCACAGCCCCGCCGCGAACCGATGCCGCAGGAGGCGAGGTATTTGTTGAGACGGACTCCCTCAGGCATGACGGTTCAAAAAATGACCGCGCCGGGACGCGGAGCGGAGGTGGGAGCAAATAGCAAAACGAGGGATTAGCCTTCGTGCTTGGTCTTCGGCAGACCGATCGGGGATTTTCCCGCTTTCCATTCGCCGCGCTCCTTGAGCAGTTTCACGCGCTCGAAACGCTTGAGGACGGAACGCTTGCCGCCGACGGTGGCTGCAGATTTGAGTGAGTTGTGCTTGGACATCGGAAAGGCGGGGTTAGACGGTTGGGGCGCGGAAGCTATCCGCCCTCCCGACCCGTGGCAATGGTTTTTTTAGAAAAATGGGGCGATGAAATTCAGGCCTCCGCCTGGTTCAGTTACGCGGCGTGGCAATGCTCGATAGGCAAAAAAGTCCGGGTTTCAGGATGGTTCGGATAATTACTAGATTTGTAGTAGTTATGCGGTGCTACTTGCTACTCGCTCCCGTTTTTCTAGCCAGATTGTGAGAATCGTGATGTCTGCCGGGGTGACGCCGGGAATCCGAGCTGCTTGGCCGAGGGTTTCAGGTTGGATCTCGGAGAAGCGCAGCTGCGCCTCCTTTTTCAATGCAGGGATGGTCGTAAAATCGATATCCGGCGGGATGCGCCGCCCTTCCTGGCGTGACATGCGGTCGATCTGGGAGCGCTGTCTGCCTAGGTGTCCTTCGTATTTGAAATCCGTCTCAATGAGCGGCCAGATTTCGTCGGCAAATTCCTTCCGCATGTCAGCGGGCAAGGCCTCCCAGCTCTGGTCGCCGCGCCGGAACCAATGATCCAGTTTCACGCCCTCGAAAGAGGTTTCCCGCACCCATTTGTCCGCCCGCTTCAGCTCGGCGAGCTTGGCGGCGGTGCGCTCGACCCGTTCGCCCGTGGCCAGGCCGATCTCGGCGGCGCGGGGCGTGAGGCGGAGGTCGGCGTTGTCCTGGCGGAGGAGGAGCCTGTATTCGGCGCGGCTGGTGAACATCCGGTAGGGTTCTGTGCAGCCGCGCGTTACGAGGTCATCGACCATCACGCCGAGGTAGGCCTCGTCGCGTCCGAGGATGAACGGCGGTCTGCCCAACGCTTTCAGCGCGGCGTTCGTTCCAGCGATGAGCCCCTGCCCCGCCGCTTCCTCGTAGCCGGAGGTGCCATTGATCTGACCCGCGAAATACAGACCCTCGACCCGCTTCGTTTCCAAGGTCGGATGGAGCTGGGTGGGCGGGCAGTAATCATACTCCACCGCATAGCCCGGGCGCAGGATCTCGCATTTCTCCAGGCCGGGGATGGTGCGGAGGAAGGCAAGCTGGACTTCATAGGGTAGCGAGGTGGAAACCCCGTTCACGTAGTATTCCAGCGTGTGGCGGCCTTCGGGTTCGAGGAAGATTTGGTGGCGCTCCTTTTCCGCGAAACGGACGACCTTGTCCTCGATGGATGGGCAATAGCGTGGGCCAACGCCCTCGATGATCCCGCAATACATGGGGGATTGATCGAGGTTCGAGGCGATGATCTCGTGGGTGGCGGGGTTTGTGTAAGTGATCCAGCACGGGATTTGTTCCACGTGGAACGCGGGATCGCCCCATGGATTCAGGGTGAAGATATCGTCCTTCCCCCTTTCGATCCGATCCGCCATGAAACTGAACTTAGGCACGGGCGTGTCGCCGTCTTGCCGTTCGCACTTCGAAAAATCAAGGGATCGTCCGTTGAGGCGGCATGGCGTGCCGGTCTTGAAGCGCTCGACCTGGAATCCGAGGTGTTTCAAGGAATCGGAAACCGTGGAGATCGCATCCCCCATCCTGCCGCCCTTTTCATTTTTCAGGCCGACGTGCATCAGTCCGCGCATGAAAGTGCCGGCGCTGAGGATCACAGTTCTTCCGCAAATCTCCATGCCCAGCGAGGTGCGGATGCCGGTAATCCGATCCTCACCGTCCACCATTAGCTCGGCGACGTTACCTTGGTGAAGCTCGACCCCTTCCGTCCGCTCCATCTCCATTTTCATCCGGAACTGGTAGGCCTTCTTGTCGCACTGGGTGCGGGGGGCACGGACGGACGGGCCTTTCGAGGCGTTGAGCATTCGCCACTGAATACCCGTGGCATCTGTGTTGATTCCCATCACGCCGCCGAGAGCGTCGATTTCCCGGACCATGTGTCCTTTGGCGAGGCCGCCGATGGCGGGGTTGCAGGACATCTGGCCGATTGTGTCGAGATTCTGGGTCAGCACGGCGACGCGAGCGCCAAGCCGGGCGGCGGCCAGCGCGGCCTCGACCCCGGCATGGCCGGCGCCGATTACGATTACTTCATATGGGGTGGGATAGCGGAACATTCGCGGGGCGCGAGACTATCACGGCTTTTAGCGGGCGCAATCACCGACTAGGACACTAGAAAAGTTCCACGTGGAACTTTACGGGCGATCCAAGATGCCTGTGCTGGCTCTTGGGAGCAGATCCTCTAGGGAAAACTCCACCCGCTCCATCCGGTTCGCGAGGATCACGGTTTTCACGCCGAACTCCGCCAACACCTGCCGGCAA
>CAMBQC010000076.1 GCA_945869855.1 Prosthecobacter debontii | reverse complement strand
GGGGATTTCAGCGCGGAAATAGGGGCGGCCGGATCAGCCACGCGGAAGCAGGAGTTCCAGCACCTCATAGCCTGTTTCGCTGAAGCCGAGGCGTTGATAACTCTGGCGGGCACCCTCGTTTTCCCGCTCCATGTAGAGGCGTATGCCGCAGCAATCCGCGTCGGCTTCGCCCAGCTCCCTGACATGCGAGAAAAGCGCCCGGAAAACGCCGCGGCCCCGATGGAGCGGATGCACATAGACGCTCTGGATCCACCAGATTTCGCCGTTCCTCCAATCGCTCCACTCGAAGGTGTGCGCCGTCTGGCCCACCACCTCTCCGTCGATCAAGGCCACGAAATACCGGCCTCGAGCCGGTTCGGAAACGAAGCGCCGCACCCCCTCGGATACCGTCGCAGGTTCAAGCTCGCGCCCCTCGGTTTCGCGGCACAGCGCGATGTTGAATCGGGCGATGGCTTCCACATCGGCGGAACCCGCCTGTCTGATCTCGATGCTTGGCTTTTCCATGAGGCGGAGAGGATCATTTTTTCCAAACTACCGACCATGCCAAATCCGTGGTGGCGTCGGAGGTCAGGGTGAGTTTCACGAGGTTGCCTTCGCCGGTGATGGTGATGCCTGCTTTTTCCGGAGCGACGGGCTGGTGGCCGTTTGCGGCGAGGGTAATGACGGCGGGTTCACCGGCGACGACACGGGTGGTGCCGCTGAGAGTGAGGGTTTCCTGATTCCATGCGGCGTGATCTAACAGCCCCTGCATGATGTGGCGGTTGGTGGAGATGGACTGCGGGCGGTCGAGCTTGCGGCGGAGGGAATAGACGAGGGATTGCTGCGGCTTGAGCGGGCGGGAGATTTTTCCATCACCGGGGACTTCACCGAGGAATTCGTCGTTCCAGAAATCGTGGACGTAGTAGAAGGCGGCGGGATCGAGGCCGAGCGAGCCGGTGTCGGATTGGTCGCCGGTGAGCGGGGCGGTGACGGTGCGGGGTTCGTCGAAGTTGTTGGCGAGGATGAGCTGGGCGGCGTCCGTATCGTTGGCATAAACATAGATCGAGGGATCGGCGGGGGCGGCTGCGAGCATGTCCGTGGGGCGGAAGGAGCGGGTGCCCTTGAGCAACGGGTAGAGGCGGGTGAGGTCGCGCTGCTCGTCGGCGGTCATGCGGCCAAAGGAAGTGCCGAGTTCGAGGCGGCCGGAAAGCAGGCCGACTAAGGTAAGCATGGTGCGGCGGGCATCGGTGTCCATGCCCTTGAAAGATTTACCGTCGGGATAGTAACCGAAGACGCTGCGGTTCTTGTACCAGCGCAGTCCCATGCGGGAGGCCATCTCGGGCTCGAAGTGGGAGGAGTCGAACCAGACGCGCTGGAGATCGACGATGCCTGCCGTCACATCGAGCATGGGGGTGCCGTATTCGCCGAGGTTGCGTTCGTGGATGAAGGCATCGGGGCCGAGCCCTTCGCGGCAGAGTTCGAAGACCTTGCGGTAGGCGGTGGTGGTGGTGTGGGTTTTATCATGGAATCCGCTGGTGGGGATCCATGCGCTTTCGGGGTAGTCGAACTTGATGCCACCCAGGCCGTCCTTGGCCATGCGTTTCCACATCGCGAGCGTGTAGGCCTGGAAGTCGGGGTGGGTGAAATCGAATTTCACCCAGGGCATGTGGTGGCGGTGCTCCGCGTGGAGGCGCGAGATGTCGCCGCCCATCATCCACTCGGGGTGGGCGAGGGCGAAGTCGTTCGACGGCATGTTGGTCTGGATGTAGGTGAAAGGGATGCCGCCTAGTTCGCGGAGCTTGCCGTTGAACTTGGCGAAGGTTTCGTAAGGCGGGGTGAGCGATCCGTATTTCGACCACATCTCGTCGTTCCACCATCCTTGCTGGGTGTCGCCGTAGTTCCGGTCGCAGTAGAAATCGGGTTCGAGTCGGATGGCGACGGGAGTGTGTTCGAGCAGGCCGGATTTGGCGGCGAGCTCCATCTGTTCGACGAGGTCTTTCGAGTTGTTGATCGGGCGGCCTTCGCCGTAGCTGCCCTGGGAGACGAGCCAACCGCAGAGGGTGGGGAAATCGTAGGGCTTGGGGTTCGCCTTGTTGGCGGTGCGCATGGCCAGGCCGTATGCCTCGAGGGAGGCGAAAGGATCGCGGGTGACGATGTCTAGGAACACGGTGTCAGCGGCGGCGTAAGTGGTGCCGGGCGGGACGGGTTTGCCGATCGGATCCTCGATGGTGACGGTGAGTTCGTTTTTCTTGTCGTCAAGCACGAGGCGGCGGAGGAACTCGCCGTAGCGCAGGCCGCCCGCGACGAGGGAGTGGCGCTGATCGCCGAGCTTGCCGGTGATCAGGAGGTTGTTGTGGGTATCGATGGCGGCCAGGTTCTCGACCTGGTTTTTTTGCGCACCGGCGCCACCGCGCAGCAACTGCGGATGGATGAGCTTTTTCCCTGGAAGGAAAGCGGCCTTTTCGATCACGCCGATGCGGGCGACACGCATGGGGAAGGCTCGCTGGTTCGTGACGGAGAAACCGAGCGCGGCGAAGGGCTGCTTGTCATAAACCGTCAGGTGCAACGATTTGACGGGAGCATACCCGCCGCCGGGAGTCTCGGTGATGGTGAGGGTGCGGCCGATGCCGAAACCGTCGCTGACCTCGGATTGCTTCCACTCGCGGGTGACCCCGGCGGGCTTTTTCCAACCGGTCTCATCCACGGTGAAGCGGGCGTTGGCGAAAACGGTGGTCTGCGCGGCGAGGTCGGTGGCCGACCAGGTGCCGGATTTGAGGTTGTAGGATAACTTCAACGCGGCGTTCGCGATGGAAACCTGATCGCCGGTTTGGGCTACTTCCACGGCATGGAGCGCGGGGAAGGATAGCGCGGTGAGGATGGTGAGAAGGATCGGATGTTTCATGAGGGGCTGTGGCGAAGGTTCTAGTCGTTGGGGCGGATACGTGCAATCGGGATGGTTGTGGGGAATGCTGAGAATGAGGAGGCTGAAAAGCGGTTTCGCTTTGCCATAGGTCGGATAGGCCGCCCGTTTGGGGCAAGCCGTCCATCTGACAATTTCATCCAGCCGACCGGCCTCACGACAGGGCGAGCGGGCCGCCGCTGCAGAAATCCTGCTGGCCGAATACAGGGATGTGGTGACCGAAGGCGTGCGCGATCGAGAGCCAGAGGCGGTTGTGGGGGGCATTGTCGAACTGCACGGCTTGGCCGGTCTTGAAGCCGAGACCGCCGCCCAGGAGGACGAAGGGGATGTCGTCGAGGCTGTGGCTGTTGCCTTTCCCGAGCTCGTTCGTCCAGACGATGGTGGTGTTGTCGAGCATGGTGCCGCTGCCGCCGGGCTCAGGGATGCTGTCGAGCTTCTTCGCGAGGTAAGCGAGCTGCTCGCAAAGCCAGATGTTGATCTTCACCAGTTTCTCCTGGGCGTCGGCGTTGTTGTCAGGCTCATGGGAGAGATGGTGATGGTCGTCGTGGATGTCGAGCCAGCGCATGCGGGCCTGGCCGACGCTGTTGGTGTATTGGAGCGTCGCGACACGGGCCATGCCGTTGGCCATCGCATTGACGAGGAGATCGGCCTGCATGTGGCTGATCTTCGGGATGCCGTCGTTGTCGAGCGCAACGCCTGGCTCCAGCGCGGGCGGCGGGAAGAGCAGGTTGGCGGTGCCGGGGCTTTGGAGGTCTTTCTCCATCTCGCGGACGAAGGTGGCGTGCTGATCTAACAAGTCTTTCTCGGCGGGATCGACATGGGCTGCGATGGTGCGGAGGTCGGCGCGCACTTCGTCGAGCACGCTGCCGACATTCTCGCGGTCTGTCATGCTGCCGTAGAGCTTCTCGAATAGCGCGTAGGGATCGCTGTTTGGGGCGAGCGGCTGGTTGGGGCCGGCGTAGTTCACGCGTGTCCACGGTTCGGATCTGTTAGGGACGGCGACACCGAGTTCGAGCGAACCGAAGCGCGTGGCGGTTTCCGGGCGAGCCTGGAGGAAATTCCTGATCTCCTGGTCGATTGAAATGTTGCGCGCCCAGCCGGCGGGCATGCCGCCTCCGCCCTGGATGTTGCCGGGCAGGAGCTGGTTGGCGGTGAGCAGGCAGCTCATGCCGCGCATGTGGTTGTCGCCGTCGCCGCCGACCTTGTTGCAGACGCCCTTGAGCGTCATCAGGCGGTTCCTGAAGGGCTCGAGCGGGGCGAGGATGCGCTTGAGCTGGAAGTTCGGCCCGGTCTGATCCGGCCAGAAGTCCGGCGGGATGGTGCCGTTCGGGGTGAAGAGGAAAATGATGCGCTGCATCTTCGCTGCGGGTGCGCCTTGGGCGAGCGAAGGGAGGGATGGCAGGAAAGGCAGCGCGGCGGCGGAGAGGCCGAGCTTGCGGAGGAATGTGCGGCGTGTGGTGAGGTTCATGGCTGTCTAACGGTTGGCTTGGCCGGGGGCGGCGATTCCCTGGAGGGCGGTGAGGGTGTTTATTTCGACGAAGAGCTGGCGGATGTGGAAGCCGGAGGCGGCGAAAGAGGCTTCCAGTTTAACGAGCGAATCGTGGCCGTAAACGACGGGGTTCTGCTTGATCGCATACTGGAGAAGCTGGCGGATGAAGCCGCGGCGTGCGCTCGCCGACTGCACCGCATGGCTGGCCAGGTCGCGCGGACCGCCGAGATGGATCAGGTCGCCTTCAAGGGAGTTGTAATCGGCCTTGGCGTTGATCGGCTTGCCGTCCTCGTCATTGCGGAAACGGCCGACAGCGTCGAAGTTTTCCAGCGTGAAGCCGAGCGGGTTGATCGTCTCGTGGCAGGTCATGCAGTTCGAGTCGCGGGTCATTTCGGCGACCTTCTCGCGCATCGTCATCTTCGGGTCGAACTTGTGGTCTTCAAAAGCGATCGCTTCCGGCGGCGGCTTGAGGATGCCGCCGAGGACGTTGCGGGTGATGAAGACACCGCGATGGATCAGCGAGGTGCTGTCGGGGTGGGCGAGGCGGGCGAGGAGGTAGGGATGCGTGAGGATACCTGCGCGCTGGGCGGGGTCGAATTTCACCGGCTGGAATTCGCCGCCTTCGGGGACGGGGACTCCGTAAAATCGGGCGAGGCGCTCGTTGAGAAGCAGGTGGTCGGATTCCAGAAGGTGCCGGTAATCCGACTTCTCGCTCCACACGACCTGCTCGACGAAGCGTTCCAGCGAGCGGCGGAGGTCGGCGACAACGGCGGCGTCGAAACCGGGGAAGCGCGCCGCGTCCTTGCGGAGCAGGTCGCTTTCGGCATCGAGCTTGAGCCAGAGCTGGAAGAAGCCGTTGAGCTTCGCCTTGGCCCGCGGGTCGGCGACAAGCCGCAACGCCTGGGCTTTGACCTGCTCCGGAGTGCGGAGCTGTCCGGCTTTCGCGGCGTCCAACAGGAGCTGGTCGGGCAGGGAATCCCAGGCGCCCAGGGCGAGCCGGGCGGCCACGGTGAAGTCGTCCTTTTCCTTGCCGAGTTCGGGGTAGAGGAAGCGCGGCGACTTGATGGTGAGGATAACGGCGCGCTTCACCGCCTGCTCCGGCGGGGTTCCGTCGGCAAAGGGGCGCTCGACGTAAAGCTGGCGTTGCTCGTCGCTGAGCGGCCTGCGGAAGGCGCGCTCGGCGAAGGTGGCGGTGAAGC
This sequence comes from Prosthecobacter debontii, assembly GCA_945869855.1. GTDB lineage: Bacteria > Verrucomicrobiota > Verrucomicrobiia > Verrucomicrobiales > Akkermansiaceae > Luteolibacter. The sequence goes on along the minus strand of CAMBQC010000076.1, from coordinate 3,796 downwards.
CTTTCAGCTTGTTCACGCGATCGGGATCGTCGTCTTTCACTCCGCTGATGTCGGGCAGGATCCCAACAACCAGATTGGCGGCCTCGATCGCCGCGGCGGTGGTGGCCTCATGCCAGTCCTTGGAAATGCCGGTGCCGCGCTCGTAGCCCTCGCTGGCATCATCGGCGGGAAAGGCGGTGGAGACGACGGCGACCTCGGCGGCCCACGCGGGGGAGATGTACGGCGCGGCTAGTAATTCCCATTCGCCGTGCGGCGGCTTCCATTCAAGCCGGATGGATCCGCGCTTCTCCTTGAACTTGAAGTAATCGAGACGGAAAGGATAGGCGCGGCCGCCGAGGAGGAAAACGCGCGCCTTGGCTTCGCGGACTTCCTCGCCTGAGCTGACCCAGTCGTCGATCAGCGCGACCTGCCGTTGGGCGCCGCTGTCGTCGCGCCGGTTGCCATCACCGTCCTGTTGCCGGCCGTTGAGATAGAGGCGGACGCCGTTCGGGGTGACGGTCTTGAACTCATACCAACCGGTGGCCGGAGCAACCAGCGAACCGTCCCAGGCGATGGAGAACTGGTCGGTCTTCATGCCATCGGCGGGCGCACCCTCGCCGAAGTCGAAGGCGATCACGCGATCCTCGCGTTCGAACGCCTTGCGTGCCTTCTTGTTCATGCCGTCGGAGTCGAAATATTCGGCCTTCAGCCCCTTGCCCTCGCCGGGAGGTGTGAATTTCCCGAAGCTGCCGATCAGGTCGGCGACCGATTCGCGGAACTGGCGGTTGGTCAGGCGGGCGAAGGCGGGCTTCGGTGTCGGGGTGGTTTTTGCGCGGGCTTCGGCGGAGTAGAATGTGCCGTAGATGTATTCGGCGACCCGCTGGGATTGCTCGGCGTCTAGCAGCTCCGGCTCGTCGTCCGGCATCTTGCGGTCGATGTAGCGGGACAGAGAAGGCAGAGCACGCTCGCCGTGGAGCGGCTCGTCGACCTCGTCCGGCACGCCTTCGCCGTTCTTGCCATGGCATGAGGCGCAGTGTTCGGAGTAGATCGCCTCACCGCTCGCCGGTGCATCCTGGGCGGGCAGCATGCCCGTCAGGCCGAAACCGAGGAAGAGGTGGATGGGTAAGCGCGGCATGATCCGGTAACAATACCGGAATACGCTGTCGCATCACCGATTCTATCCCTAGGTCGACGGCCGGTTACTGCGAGTCTCTGCCGGTGACCACCAGGTTCCGCTTGGGGATCGTGTAAATGAAAGCCACCACGCAGGAGGCCGTCATGCGCGCCGAGGAATCGTAGCCCGAGTTGTCGCGGTTGGGCTGGTAGTAGAAGGTTTCATCGCCGCACTGGGCCATGGTGAACCACCAGCGGTTCGCATCCATCAGCTTCCGGAAGTTTCTAGAATCAATGTTAGCCCCGATCGCCTCATAGCCCATGCCCATGGGCGGCGAGGCGTGGGTGTCGGGAAAACTTTGCGGATGCTCGCCGATGACGTCCGTGTGTTTTTTGGCAAGCCTGCGGTAAGAACCGCTGGATTTCGGAGCAAGGAAACAGGCGATGCCGGCGGCACCGGTTCTACCCATGTCCGCCCATTCGTCCGGGCCGCCGGCACCATCGCCATAGCCGACGTAGCCATTCTCCCCGGTGCCCCTCTTCAGGAATTCATAGGCGGAGTCAAGGCGCTTGGGGTCGATCTCGATGCCGCAGCGGTCCATCAGAGCAAACGAGAGTGCCCCCTGTGCGGTGATCATCGCGATCGGGCCGTAGCCCTCAAAGCCGGGATTGTGTCCCCAGCCGCCATGCGACTGCTTGGGGCCGGTGGGATAGGAATCAGGGTGTGATTCTTTGCTCTTCGGATTGATCTGGGACATGTCGAGGTATTGGCCTTCGTAGAGGATGTCGCGGATTTTCTCCAATTCCTTGAGCGCCCATGACTTCTTGGTGATCAGGTAATACTCGCTCAGCACGATCGCGGTGCCCATGTAAGTCCAGTTCATTAAGCCGTCCTGCCTTATGCCTTCGTCGGTCGATTCGATGGACTCGCAAAGGTGGCGCAGGTTGCGCTCGACATCGGGAAGGTATTTCCGCTCGCCGCTGCCGAGCAGGGCGAGTGCGGAAAAGGTGTTGTGCACCGGGTCGCCGAAGGAACCGTTCTCCTGCTGTTGCTCGGTGATGTAGTCGAGCAACTCCTTGAGGATCTTCTCCGACTTGGGGCAATCGTCCGGAAAGGTCTTGGCGTAGCTGCCGTATTCCGTGCCGATATCGAGCTCGACATCCATCGTTTCCTCGCCCCGTTTCACCATCATGGTAAGCTTGCCTGATTCGCCCTGGCAGGCTTCCAGGGCTTCCGCCAGCTCCTCGATCGGGCCCTGTGCGCCGAAGACTTCCATGCCATAGCCGTTGAGGTGGGGTTTGCGGAACTTTTTCCCATCCACCCCGATGATCAGGTCATCGATCTCGATGCCTTTCCGCGCGGGTGTCTTCGGGAGCACGTATTTCACCAGCAGGGCTTTCGGTTCATCCGCAACCAGCTCGGCACGGATCCCGGTGAGTCCCAGATTGTAATACCAGCCGGGCACCTCCGCATCGAGGCCGGAATCCGCACGCTGGCTCCAGGGCGTGCCTCCGTCATAGTGAACCTGGGCTGTCAATGAGCCCGAAACCGCCGTAAGCAGAGCGGTAAGGGCGAAGGGTAAATGGATCGATGGGATTTTCATAGTGATTTAGTGGATGAAACTCTCTCGTTTGGGAATGCAGCTTGGGGCTACTTAATCAGTTTGAGATACGCCTCTGCGAAGGCCTTGCCTATCTGGGATAAGATCTTCGCGCTGCCGAAATAGTGGTAGCCGCCATTGGAAGCTCCTTTGAGGGCCTCCCTGTCTTTGGGCGAAAAGACTTCCTCCAAGGCGAGATCGAGCTTCTGCTTGTCAGCCTTGGTGATACCTTCTATCCGCAGATCTATCGCGGCAATGTCTCCCGGGGACTGGCCCGCAACGTTATATAAGTCGTTGGAATAGACAGCCAAGACGTTCTTCCCCTTCTTCAAATGTTTGATCTGATCATGATTGAGGACGATGGCACCATAACGCGGATTGTCCGCCGAGCTGTTGGTAGTGTGAATCTTTTGTCCGTTCAAATAAATATGAAATCCTTGTCTAAGCATTGCCAAAGCCGCGATGCGATACGAATCGAAGTTTAGATCTTCGACTTCAAAGGTTGTGCGCATCAGCAGGAATTCGCCCGCTCCCCATGTTGAGGGGAATTTGTCCATGATGATTCCGCTGTGTGCCCAGTTCACAAGAGAGCCCTTTCCGATGGGTGCCTTGCCTGCCGTCCATGTGCTATCATCGAAGTCGGGCATGAACCAATTCTCCATCCCGACTGGCAGTGTGATGTCACGGAACTGCTTGGCACTTTTTTCCATCTGGTCCTTCTTCTCTGTGGCATCCACCGTAGTGAAGCGCCAGATCTGTCCCTCTGGCAGAGACTTGCCAAGCGGCTTCCAGTAATGACTCCATTTCCCTTCCGTGTCTAAAGTCCCATCTTTTTTCAAGGTGTACGCCGTGGCAAGGATGTTTTTATACGCGCCCTGATTCGCTATTGCGGCTTCGATGTCTTTATCCCAGAAGGGCGCGGTATCAACGGCAACCACATTGCCCTTGAACTCGGGCATCTCGGCCGGCGCGGCCATGGCCTTGCGGAAATTCACATTTTTCTCACCGTCAACTCCCAGTACGCCGATCACGAAGGGCATCTTCGGGGCAGACAGGTCTTTGCGAACATCGCGAATGAAGTGTGCCAGCAAGCGCGAGTATTC
>CAMBQC010000075.1 GCA_945869855.1 Prosthecobacter debontii | reverse complement strand
CTCCCGGGCAAGTCCTTTTTCCAGGAACTCATCGACGAGACCCGGCAGCATCCCGTTGTAAAAACTTTCGCCCAACCAGTGATCGAAGCTCACATCGAGGATGCCGTAAATTTTCTGGAGTCCGGTTTTGGAGACATCGATGCATTGCTGCCAGATCGCGAGGTTCTCGGGATCGCCGGCCTGGAGTTTCACGAGCTCGGCTTTGCAGGTTTCAAGCACGGCGGGATCGTCTTTCGCGGCGGCGTTGACACCACGATACACACGAACGAGTTCAGAAATGGGATCAGCTTCAAGCGCGGTGTGATCGAGCGTCGTCTTCCAACCGTGGAGAATCATCCCGAACTGCGTGCCCCAGTCGCCGATGTGATTGTCGGCGATGACCTTGAAGCCGAGGAAACGTGCGATGCGGCACAGCGAGTCGCCGATGATCGTCGAGCGAATGTGGCCGACGTGCATGGGCTTCGCGACGTTCGGCGCCGAGAAATCAATGACGACTGTTTTTCCTTTTCCGGGTTCGGGAGCGCCGAGCCTAGGATCGCCTAACAGACTCTCCGCGTGGGCGGCGTAAGCTTCCGGGAGGATGGTGAAATTCAGAAAGCCCGGGCCGTCGATCTTCGCCGTGGCGAGGCCGTCGATCTCCACGGCGGCCATGATTTGCTCGGCGAGGGCGCGAGGATTTGTCTTCTGCTTTTTTGCCAGCACCATCGCGGAGTTGCTCTGGTAATCGCCGAAGCGGAGATCCGCAGCGGGCGTCATGTTTGCGGCGCAAGGCTCACCGAGGACATTCTCCAAAGCACGGGAAAGCCTAGATTCAAGGTTCTGGAGAAGGGTCATTTGGGTAAATGCTAAAAAACTGAAATGCTGAAAAGCTGGGATACTGAAATGAAGACTAGGGCTGTTGGTGAAGCAGTTATATCATTTCAGCGTTTCAGCGTTTCAGCTTTTGTCTGAAGCGGCTTGGGATCGAGTATCTCTAGGATATCGTCGCGGCATTCAGCGACGGCTAGTTTGCGGCGGACTTCGCAGTTCGTAAACATCTTCGCGATGGCAGCCAGCGTGCGCAGGTGCAGGTGGTAGTCCTTTCGCGGCACAATAAAAAGAACGATGAAATGGACAGGGGCGTTGTCGAGCGCTTCGAAATCGATGCCAGCCTTCGATCTTCCGAACACCGCCACGACATTCTCAAGCTTGTCCGAGAATGTGTGCGGGATGGCGACGCCCGAGCCGATGCCGGTGCTGATCTGAGCTTCCCGCTCCTCAAGCGCAACGAGAATCTCCTGGCGGCAGAATTTCGGGATATCCCCGGTTTCGCCAAGAAAATCCACCAGCTCCACGATGGCCGGCCAGTGCTCGGTCGCCTTCATGTCGAGAAGGATGTGGTCGATATCGAGCAGTTGGGATAGCTTCATGGAAACGATTGGCACACGCCGCCGGAGCGACCCTAAAGGGTGGGACGGAGTATCCACCGCGCAAGGGCTTGGCAAGGATATTTGCAAGCCGATCCCGATACCTCATGCCCGGGATGGTGAGGACGATGTCGCAGGGACTTGTCTCCGGACTCGTATGGGTAAGGCAAGGCCGGAATCGCCTTGCCATGATGAACCCGCCGACGGTTAATCGCCGCGTCACTGAAACGCCGCCGTGGTGGAATGGTAGACACTGTGGATTTAAAATCCATTGCCTTCACAGGCGTACCGGTTCGAGTCCGGTCGGCGGTATCCCTTATTTTTCCGTGAAGCGGATGACACCCTCCCAGTTTGCCGGCGGATCTTCCTTAAATTGCTTTGCGTAGCGATGGAGATGCGAGGCGATCTTATCCGCCGGATACTCGGCAAGGTAGGCTTCCAAGGCATCGAACGATGCCTGGAAATCGCCTTTTTCAAAAAGCGCGAGCGCGTCGGCATAGGCGGTGCGCGCGGCCTCGGAAGGAGTGGCTGTCCAAAGATCCACCGGCTCTTCACGTCCTTTTACGCGGACGCGGGCGATCCTGCGCAAGGCGTCCTGCCCGCCCGCCGCCGTCATGAACTGGCCGCTGCCCATCCATTGGCAGGAAAATGCTTTCGTCATTCCTTCCAGACGGGAGGCGAGGTTTACCGCGTCGCCGATCACCCCGAATTCCGTGCGCTGTTCAGAGCCGATCTCGCCCGCGAGGACTTCGCCGAGATGCAGGCCGACACCGATTCCTAATTCCGTAAGGCCGCGCGTTTTCCATCCCGCATTGAGCCGTTCCAGCTCCTTGATCATATCCTGCGCGGCCGCCAGCGCGGAGGCGGCGAATTTCTTTTCATCACCGTCATCCAATGCACCCCAGTGAGCAAGAATCGCGTCGCCGATGAATTTGTCCAAGGTGCCGCCGTGGGCGAAAATGATTTTCACCATCGCTGTCAGGTATTCGTTGAGTAGCGAGAAAAGCTCCTCGGGAGAAATCTGCTCCGAAAGCGAAGTGAAGCCGCGGATGTCGGAAAAGACCACGACCACCCGCCGTTTGCGCCCTTTCGCGGCGTGCTGGTAAATACTCGGATCGTTCACTAGGGAGTCCGCCACATCCCGCGACACGAAGCGCCGGAACTGGTTGTGGAGGCGCGATCGCTCCTGCCTTTCGCGCAGCAGATCCCATGTCTGCCCCGTGACCGCGCCCACGAAGAATGCGGCGGAAAAAGGTGTCGGGCCGATCCACACGGAACCGAACCGCGCATAGGCGAAAGCGGCAGCGACAACGCCCGTAATTGTCATGATCACGGTGACCAGTGAGGTGATAGGTTTTTTGATAAAAATCGCAAAAATCGCCGCGAGTATTGCGCCAAGCGCCGCCATCAGGACGACGCCCCCTTGCCACTCCCCGATTGGGCGGAAGGAGTAACTATCGCTCAGCCCACTACCAATGGCCTGCAAGTGAACCTGGGGCCCCCAGAGCATTCCGGCAGGTGTCTTATGGACATCCTGGGATCGAGCGAAAGCAGGACCGATCATCACGACCTTGTCTCTGAAATAGGCACCGGATTTGAAACGGTGCTCCCATTCGTCGGGAATGAAAAGGTTCCGGATTGAGATGGGTTTGTATATCCTAGTTCCGCCTGGTTTTATCTGGAGTATGGTATCTTCTTCCACTTTATCATAATAAGGTTCCTCTACGGCGAACTTAATTTGCGCACGGTCGAAGGGCGCGGGCTTGCCCATTTTTTTCAGGACGGCACCGGCAAGGGAATCGAATCTGGGTTCACCCTGAATCGCAGCCGCGCCGTTTTCCTCTGCCAAGGAACTCGAATAGTAAGCAAAGCGCACCTGTTGGTCGCTGGCATCCGGGCGAAGGTTCACGAAACCATATTCCGGATAAGGATCGGACTCGATAAACTCGTAAAGCGGCTCCTGCAGAAAGAAACCTTCGCCACCCGTATCCATCGGGGCGAATTGGGCGGCAAGGATCACCTTGTCCGCATATTTCGCCAAGGTGGCGGCTAGCACGGCATCCGCTTCGGGGTCGGACGCCTCGGCGAACACGAGGTCGATCACCACCAGTTTCGCACCCACCGCAAAAAGCTTTTCGAGGACGTCCGCATACACCCGCCTGTCCCAAGGAAAACGTTGCGACATTCTCGAAAGATTGGGCTCGCTAGTGACCATTTCGGGATCCAGCCCCTGCATAGTCAGGCTGTCCTCATCGATTCCCAAGAAGACGAGTTCTTCGCGAGGTTCGGGATTTCCGGGGCTGTATAGGGCATCGTCGCCCAATCCACGGTCGATGGTTAGTATGTAATTTGCTGCCGGCTCGGTCAAAGCTGCCGCCGCCACCAGCGCCCCACCCGCCAATGCCAGCCCTGCGGTGCGAAGACGGGTGGTCATGGCTTTTACTCTTGCTCTCATCTGTGGAGTTACCTAGCTTGATGCATAATTGCTTACAACCGTAAACAAACCATGCTATTCAAACTAACTACAATCAGCATTCTTGGCGCATTTGCCGCGCAGGCAGATATCCTAACCTCCACCCAGCGGTTTTTCGGTATGGGCGGGCAGGTTCCCAGCTATTCGGAAGGTGATCAAGATGAGCAAGAGCCAAAGTCTACCAACGGTCTTGGCCAAATCCCCTACTCGGAGGCCGATTCCGATCTCGGGATTCAGGAAATCCTCCTTGAGACCCCCGAGCGAGATCCGGTGATGTTTTACTTGAGCACGACAGTGCTTCGCACGGACAGCGCGCCCAGTGCGAGTGGTCCTACCGATGAGTCCTCATGGATTTCTGCCTCGCGGATGTCCCTTTCATGGAGGCCTCGCGTCACTCACGGTTGGTTCGCAGATTTAGGGATCGGCGAGGATGTTTACAGGTATGACCGCGCTGATTCCGCTGAGAACGAAAATTTCAACCTAAGGGCGGGTGTTTACAAAAATCTTCCCGATCTTGATGACATGGTGTTTTTTGCCAGGTTCGAATACCAGAGAATCACTTTCGGATCCCTGCAGGACGGGGACTACAATGCCCAGCGGATCCGCACAGGTCTCCAGAAAACCCTTTGGGCGATCCCGCGCCACCAGCTTTCCGGTAGCCTCAGCGGAGCCTACGAATGGACGGTTCGCCCCGATGCCATCAAACGCAACGAACTGGGGGTGGACCTGGCATATCGCTATGCCATCGTCGATAACATATACACCGTCTTGTCCACACGTGTGTCGGGTTATGATTACGACCAGGGTGATCGCGAGGATCTCACCCTCGGCGTGATGCTGGAATTAAACTGGCAGATCAGCCCGAACGTCACGGCGATGGCGTCTGTCAGTTTCGATAAGAACAATTCCGATTCGACCGCAGGATTAGCCGCTTTGAATGATTATGAATCATGGTCGGCCGGATTGGGTGTCGGACTCAACTGGTCTTTCTGATAGGCGAACAACGATCAAAAAATAACATTATGAAAATTCCTGCATTAGTCATCGTGGCGGCAATGGCGATGGGCATCGCCCAAGCGGCCCCCCTTAAATCGGCGATCCTCACGAAAAAAATCAACGACGTCAAAATCAGCGAGAGTTCGAAGAAAGCCCGCAACGCCAAGGAGGGTGATCGACTCACGGGCAGTTCAACCGTGCTCACAGCCAGGCAGTCGCGCGCCGAGCTTACTTTCCCGGACAAGACGATCACGAGGATCGGTGCGAACTCGGCATTTCGATTCAGTTCCGGTTCGCGCGATATGGAGATCACCCAAGGCTCTTTTCTTCTGCAGGTTCCGAAAAATGCGGGAGGCGCCACGATCCGCACCGCCACCGTGACGGCTGCCATCACCGGAACCACCACCATGATGGAATACAACCCGGGCGCGTGGATGAAATTTATCTGCCTTGAGGGAACCGCCAACCTGAGCAACGCAAAAGGCGACCGTATCGCCATTCCGCCCGGCAGTATGGTCGTGATGCCCACCGATGCGGCCAGATTCCCGCGTCCCGTCGTCATCAACATCCAGAAGCTGCTCGTGACCTCGGGATTGATGGACGAGAAGAACTTCGGTGCCCTTGACGATAGCGCTAGAGCTCAGATCACCCAAACCGCTCTCGATCAGGTGGGTGCGAAGCGCGAAGGAAACCTTGTTCCCGGTTATATCATGGAACCAGGCCAGTTACCCGGGGGCGATGGCTCTCCTGCGGCGAACGGCGACAGAACCGTGATCGATACCATTGTGAACCCACCGAAGCGTCCGGACAGCCCATTCCCTGACAATGTGACTCAGCCTCCCGGTTTTGTAACCCCTTTGTAGCCATCCGCTCGAGCGGATTTCTCTCGGCTTCCACTCAACGGGTGGAAGCCGTTTTTTATCGGGAAATTCCTGTTTTGCAAGTTGAGCACGGAGACTCGGCAGGTAAGTCTGCGGCATGGCGAAGGTGATGGTGGGATTGTCCGGCGGCGTTGACAGCGCGGTGGCGGCGGCGCTTCTGGTGGAACAGGGGCATGAGGTCGTGGGCGGATACATGAAGAACTGGATGAACGAGGAGGGCATCCCGGGCGATTGCCCGTGGGAGCAGGACATCGAGGATGCTGCTTCCGTGGCGAAGACACTGGGGATCGAGTTGCGTGTGATCGATCTCGTCGAAAGCTACCGGGAAAAAATCGTCGAGTATCTGGTCAACGGCTACGAGGAGGGCCTGACACCGAACCCTGATGTCTGGTGCAACCGCGAGATGAAATTCGGGGTGTTCCTCGACTACGCGTTGGGCCAGGGTTTTGAGGCGGTGGGCACGGGTCATTACGCCAGGCGGCGCACGCTTTCCAACGATCAGGCGGCGATCCTACGTGGCGCGGATCCCAATAAGGACCAGAGCTATTTCCTATCGCTGATGACCACCTATCAGGTGGAGCGTGCCTTGTTTCCAACAGGCGAGATGCTCAAGCCGGCGGTGCGGGAAACGGCGCACAGGTTCGGCCTACCGGTGGCGGAGAAAAAGGATTCGCAGGGTATCTGCTTCCTCGGGCAGGTGAAAATGAGCGACTTCCTCGCTCACTACCTCCCGGACAAACCGGGCGAGATCGTCGATACGGAGGGGCGGGTGATGGGAGCCCACCGCGGGCTCCATTTCTACACCATTGGCCAGAGGAAAGGCCATGGCGTCGCATCCCCCAAGGAAGGCATGGCGTATGTGGTCGTTGGGAAACGCGCTGCGGAGAACCGCCTAGTGATCGGCTGGGATCGTGAGGATACGGAGGGGCTTTACTCGCGCGAATGCATCGTCGGCACTATCTCCTCAATCAATGAGGAGATCGCTTCGCTGAAACGGGCCGAGGCGCAGCCCCGCTACCGAGCCAAGGCCGAGCCGGTGAAGCTGGAGGCGCTCGAAGGAGGCAGGGTCAGATTGATTTTCAAAAAAGGACAGCGCGCCCTCGTGCCCGGCCAGATCATGGCGTTATACGATGGCGGCAGGCTGCTCGGCGGAGGTGTCGTAGAGAATGTCGGCTAATTAATACTTATTGCAGAGCCATCAAGCTAGGGAACGAAAGCCCGATTCAATGGGAATTTTTACCACAGAGGGCACGGAGAACACAGAGCCGTTCCTTCACGTGCAGGGCATGCGCGGCAATTTCAGGGCTGGGAACGCGAGTCTGCGACTCGCAAGCGCATGATGGGAGAAAGAAGCCGACCTTCGAGGCTGAACACTTCCGCTTATCCATGGGCATGCGGGTTTCAAACCCGCGTTCCCATCTTTGGGATCAGTCCCCGCTAAATCACATTTGAGATCGGGCAGTCTTCGGTTTGCTCGCAAGGGGGATGGTGGGGTGAACGCAACTCGGATGGCCTTACCCCGTTTACCGCTATTGACGACCCCCGGCGCAGCGGGAAATACTTCCATAGATGAAGCAGTGGTATTACTCGAAAGTGGGTTTGATACAGGGGCCGGTGCCGGAGAGCGAGCTGTTGCAGAAGATCCGCAGGGGTGAGATCGATGGAGGCAATCTGGTATGGCGGGAAGGTATGACTGATTGGTTGCCGCTCTCGCGGGTGCCGGAACTCCTGGGACAGACGCAATCCAATATTCCGGCAGCTACAGCCACTTCGGAAGCTTCCCTGGCAAAGCCTGAGCTTTCCTTTCCTGTAAATCAGCCGGGCGGCAGCGTGCCGTTGCCGCAGCCGCCCGCTTACCAAGGGAATTACATCGCTCCCTTTATCCCCACCTACATGTGGCAATCGGTGGTGGCCACCGTGGTCGGCCTGCTATTTTGCTGCGTCCTTGCCTTTCCGTTTGGAATCGTCGCCATCGTCTTTGCCGCGAAGGTGGAAGGGCTGCGTGTGCAGGGAGATTATATCGGAGCCACCGCGGCGTCGAACAATGCCAAAACGTGGATGATCATTTCCTTTGTAATGTCTGGGTTTGGACTAGTTATGAGCGTAATCAGCCTGATCACGGATTCCATCTAGGAAGGCTTCCTCTACACTCTCCTGCGTGGGTGATCTTGACGCGGCGATCTGGAGTGCGATGATGCACGCGCTATGTGGTATTACTCAAAAGACGGGATGCAGTTGGGACCTATCTCCACGGAAGAGCTTTCCGGAAAAGCAAGAGGCGGCGAGGTGTCGCCGTCTGACCTGATCTGGAGGGAAGGCATGCCGGATTGGAAACCGTTGGCGCAGGTTCAGGAGTTCCAATCCACAAGCGGCTTTTCGAATCCTCCGCCGGTTGGGATGGGATCGGTTCCCGTGCAACAGCCACCCATGTATCCCGCAGGGTATATCCCTGGTTCTGTTCCGAACTATCTCTGGCAATCCATCGTCGTCACCGTGCTGTGCTGCCTGCCATTCGGCGTGGTTTCGATCGTCCACGCTGCCAAGGTCGATTCCCTGCTCGCGCAGGGTGACATCGTGGGTGCGACCGCTGCCTCGAAAAGCGCGAAGACATGGGCGATCGCTGGAGTCGCCACATGGGGTGTAGGCATCGGAATCTACCTAATTTTTATGGTCGTCGTCGCAGCAGGTGCCGCCGCATCGAGTCCCTAGTTTTTTCGATGCACAAGGATCGCGTGCTTTGGGCTTCCTTGGCGGTTCTGGCGCTGGCCGGTGCCGCCTACGCGTTGCGGGAAACGGCCGGCAAGGGCTGGATGCCGGGCTGCGTGTTCCGCAAGCTCACCGGGCTGGATTGTCCCGGCTGCGGAATGACGCGCGGCACCTACGCGCTGCTCCACGGACGCGTTTTAGAAGCGTTTGCCTACAATCCTGTGGGCATGATCCTTCTGCCGCTGGCAATGGTTGCGATAGGCATCGAGGTGATGGGATGGGTGAGAGGAAAGCCCTTGCCCTTCCGGCTAAATCCCGGACGTTGGGGTGCGACGGTGGTCGCGGTGGTCGTGATCGTTTTCTGGATCGCGAGGAACCTCGTCTAACGGATCACCTCGGTGCCGATTCCGCCGTCGGTGAATATTTCCAGCAGCAGGGCGTGCGGGAGACGGCCATCCACGAAATGAACCTTGCGCACCCCGGCATTGAGGGCGTCCACGGCGGAGCGGACTTTCGGGATCATGCCGCCGGAAATGGTGCCGTCGGAGATCAGAGCTTCGGCCTGGGCGCGGTTGATGGATTTGATGAGGGTGGAGGGATCTTTCGGATCGCTGAGCAGGCCGGGGACATCGGAGAGATAGACGAGCTTCGAGACGCGCAGCTCCTTGGCGAGGGCGGCGGCGGCGAGGTCGGCGTTGATGTTGAGCGGCTTGCCGGTAGCCAGTTCGGAGGCGAGCGGGGAAATGACCGGGACGATGCCCGCCTTGTGGGCGATGTCCATGTTCGCGAGCTGGCAGCCGATCACCTCACCGACGCGGCCGAGATCCTCCGGGCTGCCGTTCGCATCGGTGACCTTCATTTTTTCACCGAAGAAAATATCGGTGCCGGGGATGCCGATGGCCTTGCCGCCGAGCTCGCGGATCATGCGGACGAGACCGGGATTGATCTCATTGGAAAGCACACGGGAAACGATATCGATCGCCTCGTCGCAGGTGTAGCGGAGGCCGTTGATGAACTTCGCCTCGATGCCGGATTTCTCCATCGCGGCGGAGATCGCTTTACCGCCGCCGTGGACGACGATGGGGTTGATGCCGGCGACCTCTAGGAACACGATATCGCGCATCACGTTGGCAACGAGCTCCGGCTCCTCCATGGCGGAGCCACCCATCTTGATGAGTATGCTCTTGGAGCGGAAGGCTTGGAGGTAAGGCAGGGCTTCGATGAGGGCGTCGGCTTTTTCGGCGGGGTTCATGGGAAGGAGTGAAAAGTGATCAGCAATAGGCGGTCAGTGAAAGGGTGGATTTTTCGGGTCATGATTTTTGCCTACCTCGCGGCGGGAGGTATCGTCTCGA
>CAMBQC010000074.1 GCA_945869855.1 Prosthecobacter debontii | reverse complement strand
GCATGTCTTTGGCGATAAATTTTTGGCGGAATCCCTGAGTCTGCCAGAGCAACGGGTTCATCACGCACTGCAAAGTCCAGAAACGGAGCTTATTTGGAAAGTTCATTCTGAAGACCTCAATGTTCTCATTACTCACTCTTGATCCTTCACCAAACTCTTGCCCCGCGCCCGCCGCTCCGCTATGCCCTCCACCAGCCTATGAACGAGCAAATCGCCAGCATCCAGACCGCCGCCCTCGAACTCATCGCCGCCGCCAGCGACGAGCGCTCCCTCGACGGCGCCCGCATCGCCGTTCTCGGGAAAAAAGGCACACTCTCCCTCGCCGGGGCGCTCATCAAGGACATCCCCAACGAAGAGAAAGCGGCCTTCGGTCAATCCCTCAACTCCGCCCGCACCGCCATCACCGAAGCCCTTGAGGGGAAACAGAAAACCCTCCAGGCCATCGCCGACAACGCCGCGCTCGCCGGGATCGATCTCACACTGCCCGCCCGCGCCCTGCACACCGGCTCGCTCCATCCCCTCACCCTGATCCGCGACGAGGCGATACAGATCCTCCGCCGCATGGGTTTCGCACTCGCCGACGGCCCGGAGATCGAGGACGAATACCACTGCTTCGACGCCCTCAACACTCCCGCCGACCACCCCGCACGCAACGAAAAGGACACGTTCTATTTCGATTCCGGCAAGCTCCTCCGCACCCACACCTCGAGCGTCCAGATCCGCACGATGGAATCTTCCGCGCCGCCCATCCGAATCATCGCCCCCGGTTCCGCCTACCGCCGCGATGAGATCGACGCCACACACCTCTCCGTTTTCAACCAGCTCGAAGGGCTTTTCGTGGACACCGATGTCACCCTCCCCGACCTCAAGGGCACGCTCGAGTATTTCCTCCGCGAAATGTTCGGCACCTCCACCGAAGTCCGCTTCCGCCCGCACTTTTTCCCCTTCACCGAGCCCTCCTTCGAGATCGATGTGAAACTCCAAGTGAAAGGCCAAGCCCCGCGTTGGATTGAGGTAGCAGGCTGCGGCATGGTCGATCCCGCCGTGTTCGGCTCCATCAACGCCACCCGCAAGGACAAGGCCCTCGATCCGGAGAAAGTGACCGGCTTCGCCTTCGGCATGGGACTCGACCGCCTCGCCATGATCCGCTGGGGCATCAAGGACATCCGCCTCCTCATCGAAAATGATATCCGGTTTCTCGCCCAATTCGCGTGAAGATGTTCACCGCCAAGTTCGCCAAGTAAGATAAGTTTCCAGAACGATGAAAACGATTGATGAGATTGCTGCTATCGTAGTGGATGCTTCTTTTAAAGTGCATCAGGAGCTTGGGCCGGGGCTGCTGGAGAGCGCTTACGAAGCATGCCTTGCGCATGAATTGACGAAGCGGGGTCTTGTTGTTGAGAAGCAGAAGGCTCAACCCGTTTTTTACGACGGCATCATCATTGATGTCGGATACCGGATGGATTTATTGATCAACGACTGCGTTGTCATCGAACTGAAAGCCGTCGAGCAGATTATCCCCATCCATCTGGCGCAGCTGATGACCTACCTGAAGCTCTCCAATAAACCCCTCGGTTTTCTCATCAACTTTAACACCACATATTTCAAATCCAGCATCAAACGCATCGCCAATAACTACCAAGAATCCTAACTTCTCTTACTTGGCGAACTTGGCGGTTCAACCATCTTCCTATACATGAACGTTTCACTAAACTGGCTCTCCAACCATCTCGATCTTTCCGGGAAATCCATCTCCGAAATCTCCGATCTCTTCACTTTCGCGGGCGTTGAGGTCGAGGGCATCATCACGAAAGGCATCGCTTCGGATAAAATCGTGGTCGCGCAGATCATGGAAGCCGTGCAGCACCCGGATGCGGATAAGCTGAAGGTCACCAGGGTCGATGCCGGTGAAGGCACACTCCGCCAGATCGTCTGTGGGGCGAAAAACTACAAGGTCGGCGACAAGGTTCCCTGCTGTCTTCCCGGCACCGAACTTCCGGCAGGTTTCACGATCGGTGAGACCAAAATGCGCGGAGTCGAATCGAAAGGCATGCTCGCCGCGGCCGAGGAAATCGGTCTACCGAAGGGCGAGGACGGTTTGCTCATCCTACCCGCCGATTCGCCGATCGGAGCCCCTGTGAAAACGTTGTTCGATTCCGATACCCTGTTAGAACTCGAGGTCACCCCGAACCGCCCCGACCTGCTCTCCCACCGCGGCATGGCCCGCGAGTTAGCAACTCTCCTGAAGACCCCGCTGATCTCGGAAGCACTCCCGGAAGCGAATACCTCCGAGTCCTCGCCCGATTTCATCAAACTTGAAGCCGCCGAAGCCTGCCCCTTCTACTCCGCCACCCGCATCGACGGAGTGAAGGTCGGCGAAAGCCCGGACTGGCTCAAGGAGCGCCTCACATCCATCGGCCTGCGCCCGATCAACAACCTCGTCGATATCACGAACTTCGTTCTCCACGAAACCGGCCAGCCGCTGCACGCCTTCGATGCCGCTAAGGTCACTCTCCCCCTCGTGATCCGGCACGCAACCGACGGCGAGCCATTCACCGCCCTCGACGAATCCGTCCATACCCTCACGGCGGAAGACCTCCTCATTTCCGACTCCTCCGGTGCAACCCTCGCCCTCGCGGGCATCATGGGCGGCTTGGAAAGCGGTGTCACGGAAAGCACTAGCTCCATATTACTAGAAGCGGCGTACTTCGCACCCTCCGGAATCCGCCGCAGCTCGCGCCGCACCGCGCTTTCCTCGGACTCCTCCTACCGCTACGAGCGCGGATCCGATCCGCAGGCCGTTCTCTCCGCCGCTGCGCTCGCCATCAGCCTGCTGGAGAGCCGTTCTGCGAACGGCTGCATCACCCAAACCGCCGGGACTCTCCCCCTCCCACCCTCCCCCGTCTCCCTCGATCTCAACCGGCTCCATCACCTGCTCGGCGATTCCATCTCCACCGAATCCGCCGAGGAAATCCTCACCCGCCTCGGCCTCGCGAAACATCCCGACGGCAAGTGGGCCATCCCCTCTTTCCGCCAGGATCTCACCCGCCACATCGATCTCGCGGAGGAAATCACCCGCGTCCACGGCCTCGCGAATGTCCCCTCCCGACTCCGCGCCACCTTCGTCCCGACCAGCGAGACGGACGCCGCCTACGATGCGGACATGATCCTGCGCCAGCGCCTCGCCGCGCTCGGCCTCCACGAGTGCCAGACGATCAAGCTCATCGCCGAATCCCAGCTCGCCGATATTTATCCCCTCCGCCCTATGCAGGACGGCGATCTCATCCGCGTGAAATCCCCGCTCAGCGAAGACCACGCGATCATGCGCCCGTCCATCATTCCCGGTCTCGCCGCCAGCGCCGAGCGCAACGCCCGCCAACAAGCCAAGTCGATCCGCATCTTCGAGATGGGCCGCGTCTTCCGCAACGCCGGCGGCGGCAAAGCCCGCGACCAGGAAAGCGAAAGCCTCGCGATCCTCGTTTCAGGAAACACGAACCCATCCTCCTGGGCGGCGAAAGACCGCGCGGCCGATCTCTACGACGCGAAGGCCGTCCTTTCCGCCCTACTGCCCAACCAGGAAATCACCCTGAAACCGAAAGACCGCGAAGGCTTCGTCCTGGCCGCTGAGATCAAGGCCGGCGAGCAGACCATCGGCGTCTTCGCCCGCCTCGCACCCTCGCGGGAAAGGGAACTCGACCTCGGTTCGCCCACCTTCGTCGCCGAACTCGACCTCGCGAAACTCCGCAAGCTCACCGCCGGCCCCGCCCACGCCGCCGATCTCCCGCAGTTTCCCGGCTCCTCTCGCGACGCGGCGATGGAACTCCCCATCGACACCCCCAACGCCACCATCGAAGCAGCACTAGCCAAAGCCAAAGAACCCCTTCTCGTCGCCTACGAGTGCTTCGATCTCTTCAGCGATCCCACCGGCGTGAAGATCGCCGCCGACCGGAAATCCATCGCCTACCGCTTCCATTACCGCGCCTCGGAACGGACTCTCGTGCTGAAAGAAATCGACGAAGCGCACAAGCGGATCCTAGAGCTGCTTAAAACCATCAAGGGACTCGTCTTTCGATGACCCTTGCTGGGAACGCGAGTCTGTGACTCGCATTCCAATGGCGAGCAAAAGAAGTTCCTCCAAGCCCCCTTTCTCCATCCATGATCCTGCGAGTCACAGACTCGCATTCCCAGCCCCATCATGCCGGAAGAACCGAAACACAAAGGCTGGCACTCGCGAGGATACCTGCCGCACCTAGATTCTCCGGAACTGATCCAGGCAGTCACCTTCCGTCTTGCCGATGCACTGCCAAAGTCCGTGATCGATGGTTGGAAAAGGGAACTTGAAAAGGATACAACTATGGAAAAACCGCAGCAGGAGAGAATTCTGAGGCAGCGCATCGCCCGGTTTGAGGATGCCGGGCATGGAGCCTGCCATTTGCGCAATCCATCCTACGCATCAATCCTGCAAGGCGCTCTTCTGCATTTCGATGGAGACCGATACCGGCTCTTGGAATGGTGCGTGATGCCAAACCACGTCCATATCCTCGTTCATTGCCCAGAAGGATCCAAGCTCGGCGATCTTGTGAAAACGTGGAAAACATTCAGTGCTCGGGAGATCAACCGCTTGCTTGGAACCCAAGGAAGCTTCTGGGCGAGGGATTATCACGACCGCTACATCCGTGATGAAATGCACCTTGCGAACGCAAGGGCATACATCCGTAACAACCCCGTAAAAGCCGGACTCTGCAAAAAGCCTGAAGACTGGCCATGGAGCAGCGCAAGACACCCTGGGAACGCGAGTCTGTGACTCGCATTCCAATAGCAAATCAACAGGAAAGCCCATCAGCTCAGCATCTCTCCTCCACTGGCTAGCGAGTCACAGACTCACGTTCCCAAGCACCCGCCACCTTGGGAACGCGAGTCTGTGACTCGCATGCCAATGGCAAATCAACAGAAAAGCCCATCAGCTCAGCATTCTCCCTCCACTGGCTAGCGAGTCACAGACTCGCGTTCCTAAGCACCCGCCACCCTGGGAACGCGAGTCTGTGACTCGCATTCCAATGGCAAATCAACAGGAAAGCCCATCAGCTCAGCATCTCTCCTCCACTGGCTAGCGAGTCACAGACTCACGTTCCCAGGCTTTAATCAACTCACTTCCGAGAAAGTGAAGCCGAGCGCCTCCTCGAATTTACCGATTTTCTTGCGTTCCCGCGGATCGATGAGGGCGACGGAAATTCCCTTTTTTCCCGCGCGTGCGGTACGGCCGCTACGATGAGTGTAGTATTCGAGCTGCTCGGGGAGCTGGTAGTGAATGACGAAGGAAAGTGCCTCGACATCGATGCCCCGCGCGGCGACGTCGGTGGCGATGAGGATGCGCGAGCGGCCGCCCTTGAAGCCGCGCATCACCTTGTCGCGCTCGCGCTGCGAGAGATCGCCCTGGATCACATCCACGGGAAAGCCGAGCTTTTCCAACTGCCTGCCGAGCGCAACCGCTCCCGCCTTGGTACGGACGAAAACCAGCCCGCGCTCCTCCTCCCTGTCCGCGAGGAAATTGGCGAGGAAATCGTTTTTCTCATCCTTCCCGCAAACGGCGTAGCGGTGGTCGATATCGCGGTTGACGACATGCGCCTTGTCGATGCGGATCGTTTCCGGCTGGCCGGGCATGGCTCCCTTGACGAGCGCATGAATGGAGTCGGGAAAGGTCGCGGAGAACAGCCAGGTGCTGCGCCGCCCGCGCGTGAGGCCGAAAACGGCGACGAGCTCTTTCTTGAAGCCCATGCTCAGCATCTCGTCGGCCTCGTCGAGCACGAGGTGCTTCACGTTCACAAGAGTGAGTGCTTTCCTTTTGATCAAATCGAGTAAACGACCCGGCGTGGCGACAATGATGTGAGTGGGTCGCTGCAGCCGTGAGATCTGGCCGTCCATCGGCTCACCGCCCGCCAAGACCTCGATGAAGATTTTCTCGGAAAACTTGGTGTAGCGGAACAGGTGCTTGCCGATCTGCTTCGCCAGCTCCCGCGTGGGCGCGATGACCAGCCCTTGGATCACGGGCTTCTTCGGGTCGATCTTCGTCAGTAGCGGCAGTCCGAAGGCGGCGGTCTTCCCCGTGCCGGTCTGTGCCTGCGCGCAGAAGTCGCCGCCATTTTTCATCAGGAATGGGATCGACTTAGCTTGCACCTCGGTGGGCGTGACGATGCCCATTTCCTCCAAACCTTTCCCCAACCCCGCCGGTATCCCCAATTCCCTGAATGTGCTCATCCGCTGTGAGTTTGTCGTGCCCGCGACGAAATGACGAGCGGGAACTGAATGCTTGCAGAGATCCACTCGCGCTTTGCATTTTCGAGCAATGGGGTGATGATCGGCGCGTGCCTGTTGCCCTTTCCAAACTCAAATCCGCGTTGCCTGCGAGCGGGCTGTTCGACGGAGGTTCGTGGCAGTGGTCTCCGGAGCCGCTTCGGCTTCCGGCGGGTGAGGCACGGGAGATGATCGCATTGGGGCATCCGCTGGCAAAGTTCCAGCAGGCTTGCGACCTGCTATACCGAAGATCGGCGGCGGGGAAAGAGCAGCCCTGGTTGGCGGAGCTTCTGGACGAGGGGAAACCGGACTGGCTGGCGGCCTTGCAACGGGAGAGCGGCATGGCCAGGCAGTTTCCGCGTGTGATCCGTCCGGATCTGATATGGGCGAAGGGCCGCTTTGCAGTTACGGAGCTGGACAGCGTGCCGGGCGGGATCGGTATCACGGCATGGCTTTCAAAAACGTATTCCGACGCCGGATACGAGGTTCTCGGAGGCGCGGACGGGATGGTCGATGGCTTCCGCTCGCTGCTGCCTGAGGGCGGAGATATCCTCGTTTCCGATGAGGCGAAGGATTACCTGCCCGAAATGGATTGGCTGGCGGGGCGGTTGGGTGACGCTTGGAAAACCGAGGGTGCGGAAGATTACGAGGAATGCGGACGACAGATTTATCGGTTTTTCGAGCTCTTCGACTGGGAGTCGATTCCCCGGTTCCGCCAGCTTGCGGAGAGATCCGCGAAGGGGGAAATCAGCGTGACTCCGCCGTTCAAGCCGCACCTTGAGGACAAGCTATGGCTGGCTCTATTCTGGTCGCCCGCGTTGAAGAAGGTTTGGGAGAAATCCCTGCGCGGCAGCCATCTACGGCGGCTCCGCGAGGTGATCCCGTTCGGCTGGGCAGTGGATCCCGAACCCCTTCCACCGCATGCGGCGTTGCCGAAACTCAACGCGCACTCTTGGGATGAGGTGGCGGAATTTTCCCAGAAGGAAAGGCATCTCGTCCTAAAGATCAGCGGCTTCCACGAGACAGCGTGGGGTTCGAAGGGTGTGTATATCGGTCACGACATGTCGGCGGCGGACTGGAAAGCGCGTCTTGGCGAAGCGTTGGAACAATCCTCCGAGCAGCCGTGGCTGATGCAGGAATTCCACGAAGGGCGGCGCTTCGAGCATCCGGTTTACGATGAGGACGGAAAGATCCGCATGATGGACGTGCGCGCGCGGCTCTGTCCTTATTTCTTTTCCGACGGAGACGGCGACACCACATTCGGTGGCTGTCTCGCCACGCTCGTTCCCGCCGACAAGAAGAAAATTCACGGCATGAGCGACGGTATCCTGGTGCCCTGCGTGATCGGAGATTAAATCCTCGCGGCGTGCTCGATAGCATCGCAGATACTAGGGAAAATCTGGCGTTTCCGGGAAACGACGCCGGGCGCGAGGTAAAGTGTTTCATCGATGCGGTTGAACGGCAGCGCGGCGATGACATTCTCCGGACCGACGGCGAGCACCATGCTTTTCAGCAGTGCGACATCCGTAACGACAAGCACCGCGATATCGTAGCCTTTGTCATACTGGAGGGCACGGAGGGCGTCTTCCAGTTCCTCGCGACGGGCGTTGAAACCGTGGAGATCCCGCTCCTCGACCTGCGAGACGCTGATGAACATTCCCTGTTCATGGAATTCTTTGCGGTCACTGTGGATGATTTCATCAGTGGTTCCGTTTGCGATGAGAGAGCCCACAGCAAAGAACTCCTGCGCGAATTCCTTGGCGTCCACGCGCGCGATTCCACTGAGCCATGTCAGCATTTTCTGGTCGAGCTTCGTGGTTGTCGGCGAGGTGAGGCAGAGGGTATCGGAAACGATGCCGCCACAAAGGCACAGCGCGACGTTGGGCGCGGGGATGAGATCGCGGTGAAAAAATTTCCGGGCGACTAGGGTGCAGGTGGATCCGACGGGTTCGTTGAGGTAGCGGATCGGCTCACGGGAAACGAGATTTCCCGAAAGGCGATGGTGGTCGATAACCTCGGTGATCGTGGCCTCCTCAATGCCGCTAATCGCTTGGGCATACTCATTGTGATCCACGAGGGCGAAACGCATCTTCGGTGGATCGACGAGATCCGATTTCGCGAGGACACCTATCATGTGATTAGCACCTATCTCCATGACAGGAAAAAGGTCCTGATCGACAGTAACAAGCTGTTTACGAATTTTCGAAACAGGTTCGTTTTCGTTTACAGAAATGAAATTGGTCTCCATCACGTGGCGAACGGTGCGCGAGCAACGGATCAGCGTGTTGGCGCTGGCTGTATCCTGACGGCAGCCGAGTAGGACAGTTCCTTTCGTGATCGCGAAGTCCCGGATGTCTTTTGATATCGTATTTTTACCGGTCACCAGCAAGGCACGGGCACCTTTCTCAATAGCCATTCGTTGCAAGATGGGCCGATCGCCACAGATCACAAGGAAACGCCCGATATTGCCGTCTACGGCGGCCTGATCGAGCCGCAGTTTCACAGAGTCCTGCGAGGAGGCTCCGACTAGCAAAATGAGATCCTCCTCCTCGTCACGCTCACTAATTGGCGCGCCGTGGCTTTCCGCGTCCAAGGTGGCGGCTAGATTGTTGAGAGAGGCATGGACTGTGCGGACGCTGATGCCCTCCGTATTCTCGGGAAGGAGTAGTTTGAGGAGGTTGATGTATTGCAACATACCCGCAATGGCACCCTTGTCATCGATGACCGGCACGCAACGAATCGAGGCGGCGAGCATGCGGTTGTAGGCGGTGAGGAACGTGTCAGAAGGCTGCACACTGATAACCTTTCGCCGGCAGATCATACCCGACGTGGTGCGCGCGTCGGTGAGCAATATCGGTACATCCATACCCGCTTTTTCAAGAACCCACTTCGTTCGTTGCGAAATCTCCCCGCAACGCGCGGCAATGGCGGACGGTTCCTCCCCGGAGGCGCGCAGCAGCGCGGCATGACCGATGGCCGAGCATACAGCGTCGGTGTCCGGATTTTTATGACCTATGACGTAGAAAGGATCCATCTAAGTGGTAAGTCTCAACTGTCTAACCAAAAATTCAATACTAAACAAAGATAAAGAAACAGGGCGCTAATCTTACATCCGTTCCGGGCAGTGGATACCGAGTAGACCGAGCCCTTTCTCAAGGACGCGTGAACTCAGCTCACAGAGGGCGAGGCGGCTGGATTTCACGGTCTCGTCGGATTTCAGCACAGGGCAGGCCTCGAAAAAGGAGTGGAACGCACGCGCCAGCTCCAGGAGGTAGTTGGCGAGAAGGTTCGGGCGGTGGTCTTCGAGGACGAGCGGAAGGACTTCGCCAAAACGGGCAAGCAGGCGGGCGAGGTGGATTTCCTCGGGAGCAGAAAGGGTCAGCTTGGCGTCTTTGGCGGAAAACTCGGCTTCGAGCTTGCGGAAAATCGAACGGATACGGACGTGGGAATATTGGAGGTAAGGGGCGGTATCGCCCTGCAAGGCGAGCATCCTGTCCCAAGCGAAGACGTAATCGGTGAGTCGGTTCTGGGAAAGTTCTGCGAATTTCACCGCGCCGATGCCCACGATATCCGCGACTTCGGCGGCTTCCTCCGGGCTCAGGTGCGCGGATTTTTCGCCGATGATCGCGGCGGCGCGGGCGCGGGCTTCATCCAAGAGTTCCACGAGGCCGACGTTGTCGCCGGAGCGGGTTTTCATCATCTTGCGGTCTTCTCCGAGGATGGAACCGAAGGCGATGTGGCGGAAGTCGCAGGTTTTACCCCAGCGTGCGGCGGCCTCGAAAATCTGGCGGAAATGAAGCTGCTGCGGCATGCCGACCACATACCAGATCTGATCCGCGTTCCATTCCTCGATGCGGTAGTGGATGGTCGCGAGATCCGTGGTGGCGTAGAGGAAACCGCCGTCGGCCTTGCGGATAATCGCCGGGTTGTCCGTCCAGCCGTTCTCCTTGTGGACGAGGAAAGGATCCTGCTCGGCGGGTTTCGAGCCGTCCGAAAAAACGCAGACCGCGCCGTCGCTCTCGCGGGCGAGG
>CAMBQC010000073.1 GCA_945869855.1 Prosthecobacter debontii | reverse complement strand
TGGGGATTTGAAATGATATCACCGGCTGCGAGATCGTGGAGAGTGGTATTGAAATACGGACAGGTGGCCAAGGTTATTGGGCAGTAGGATGCAGCCCCTCCTTGGGTGTCCATCCCCGGCTCGGCATCACCGAAGTCGATGCACACCAGCGATTCCTCCACGTGGAGCTGGCGCGGTTTGCCGGCGGAGTCGGTGCGGTTCCAATCGAAGACACGGTAGGTCGTGTCCGAGTTCTGCTGGATCTCATGGATCAGGAAACCCGCGCCGATTGCATGCAGGCGGCCGGACTCGATGAAAATGGAATCGCCCTTTCCCGGCGTGATCACATGGATCTGCTCCGCAACCGTTCCCTCCACGATCGCGCATTCGAAGGACTCGCGCGTCGCCCCTTTGCGCAGACCCACGTAAAGTTTTGCCCCTGGCTTCGCATCCGCGATGAACCACATTTCCGTTTTCGGCTCGCCGCCGAATTGCCCTGCGATGGCGGCGGGCGGGTGCACCTGGATCGAGAGATCGTCCGCCGAGTCGAGTATCTTAATGAGCAGCGGGAAACGGTCGGAAAGCGGCAGGCCCCTGCCGAAGATTTCCTCCCGGTGGTCTCTCCACAGCTCTTGCAGAGTCATCCCGGAAAACTTTCCGCCGGAAACCACCGACTGCGCGTCCTCCCTGTCCACGATTTCCCATGCCTCGCCGAAAGGAGTATCCGGCATCGGCAACGAGCGTCCGTAGATAGTCTCCAGCGCGCGCCCTCCCCAGAGGCGTTCCATATAGAGCGGGACGAAAGTGATTACTTCCATGGTGGAAATGTTAGTCAACAGGGCGGAGTTGGCGAGCTTTTCGGTGTGCCAATCCGAGAATCGCCAGTAGCTTCCCCGCATGGCGTTTGTGCTTTTTTTCGATGGGGACTGCGCATTCTGCAGCAAGTCCGTCCGCTACATCTATCAACTCGATGCGAAGGGAGCCGTTGAGTTCGCGCCCCTGCAAGGTGTTCTTGCCGCAGAGCTCGATCTGCGGAAACACGCAGAGAAAGGCGGCGGCTCCATGGTCATCCTCCGCCAAAGCGACGGTGTCATGTTCACCAAAAGCGACGCCATCATCGAGCTTGGAAAAGCGCTCGGTGGAGTATGGGCCGCGCTGGCACGCACCTTTTCCCTCTTCCCCAGTCTCGCCCGCGACCAGGTCTATGATCTCATCGCAAAAAACCGCCACATGCTCACCCGCAAAGGCAACCAATGCGCTATCCCGGACAAGGATTTCATGGCTCGGATGCGGAATTGAGCGGCGCGATGCCTCCGCCCATACAGCCCTTCCCAGCGCCGCCGTCGTCTGCCACCGGGAAAAAATCAGAACGGGATATCGTCCTCTTCCTGGTATTCGTCGGCGGACGCGGCGGAACCGCCTTGGCGTGAGCCGCCATCGTGACCGTTGGAGGGATTTTCGGGAAACTGTCGGGCAGGGCCGCCCTTGCCGTCGGGTAAATATTGGAGTATGTCTGCCACGACCTTGAGCTTGCTGCGTTTCTGGCCAGTGGCCTTGTCGTCCCACACATCCATCTGGAGGCGGCCTTCGATGAACACGCCGCGGCCTTTTGTGAGATACTTCTGGGCGTTCTCCGCACTGCTACCCCAGACGGTCACATCCACGAAAGTAGTTTCATCCTTCCAACCACCATTGCCGTCCTGCACCTTGCGGTTCACGGCCAGGCCGAGGTCGGCTACAGCAGAGCCCTTCGGCGTATGGCGTAGCTCCGGATCGCGGGTCAGATTTCCAATGAGCATCACTTTGTTGAGATTGGCCATGGTGGTGGGTGTAAAATTCAAATTATAAATTTCAAATTCCAAGGAAGAGGAAGATGGCTGGGCTGTCGCCCGAGGCTTAGGCCACGCGGTTGAACTGGTTGAGGTAAACGGCGGTGTTAAGCGCGAGCTTCGCCTTGATCTGCACGATGCACTCAGGCGCGCCGGTGAACGTGTATGTCACGTAATGGGCTCCGCTGACCTTGCGGGGGGTGTAGGCGAAATCCTTGCGACCCATGTTGTCGATTTTTTCGACCTTCGCGCCGGAGGACTCGATGTCCTTGGTGATGGCGGTGACAAGGTCATCCATGCTGCCCTCTTGGCTCTTCGTTGTCAGGACAATCAGACCTTCGTATTTGCGGCTCATCTTCGTGTTTCGGGGTTGGTTTGGTTCGTGGTGTGTTGAATCGGTTTGATGCCAAGGCGATGCCTTGGGAGCGCGAAACATGAACGGCATAGCAGGCCATGGCAAGCATGTTTTCAAGGCTTTCCCGTTCGTCCGGCGCGAACTTCCCGAGGACGTGCCCGGTCATCCCGCCCGATCCGTTTGCGGCTCCGATTCCCATTTTCAAACGGGGAAAACCATCACCACCCAGATGCTCGATGATCGACTTGATCCCGTTGTGCCCTCCTGCCGAGCCCTTTTCCCTGAAACGCAGATGCCCGAGCGGCAACGCGACGTCATCGTAAGCGACGAGGATATCGCCGACGTCCCATTTATGAAAGGCGACGAACTGCCGCACAGAGCGTCCGCTCAGGTTCATGAAAGTCTGCGGTTTCATCAGGATCGTCCCGTCGGGGAGCTTCGCGAGGTGCGCCTGCCACTTCGGCTCTGTTTTGAAAACAGCCCCTTCCTTCGCCGCGATGCGGTCGAGCAGCATGAAGCCGACGTTGTGCCGGGTCTCCTCGTATTGCCTGCCGGGATTTCCGAGGCCGATGATCAGGGGAATTACCATAAAGGTTACGGTTTCTTATCCACGCCCGCTTTCCCATCAAACAAAAACGCCCGGAGCGGATGGCACCGGACGTTTTGGAAACGGAATGATCCGGAGCCGCGTGTTACTTGGCTGCTTTCGCTGCCGGCGGAGCAGGGGCGGCGGCGGCTTGCTCGGAAACAAGGGCGGCTGGCTTGCCGATGTGCGCGACAACGACGTCTGCCGCGTGGGTGGCCTTCACGCCCTTCGGAAGATCGAGTTCACCGATGTGGAGCGACTCGCCTTCTTCGAGGTAAGTGACATCTTTTTCGATCGAATCGGGAAGGTCGTTCGGAAGGCAAACGATCTCGAGGGTGTGCGCGTATTGTTCGAGCACGCCACCGGCCTTCACGCCCTTGGCCTCACCGAGGAGGTGGACGGGGATGTTCGCGGTGATCTCGGTCTTGTCGTCCACGGCGAGGAAATCCACGTGCAGCGCGTGGCCGGTAAGAGGATCGTGCTGGATGGTTTTGAGGAATACCGAGCGGTTGCCCTCACCCTCGATGTCGAGGTTGATCAGGATGTTATCCGAGGAGCTGTGGGCGAGAAGCTCGGCGAAGGTCTTCGCGTCCACCTTGAGGTTCTCGTTCACGACACCGCGTCCGTAAACCACGGAGGGGAGCCAGCCTTCGCGGCGCATTTGCTTGAGTTTGCCCGATCCGCTGCGGAGGCGGGGAGCGGCTTTGAGTGTCGTTTTCGTGGCCATGGGAGAAATGGGATTGATGGTGGATCTTAGGTATCCGCAAAATGCCTTTTGCCTTTGCGGGGACGCGGTCTTTATACGGCGATCCGGCACTTGTCAAAAATTTGTTTACCTTCTCGGAAAAGAACATCGTTTTCTCGACCTCGCTTGCCGCTCCACCTAAAATGGCCATGTGCACATCGTCATCGCGCCGGACAAGTTCAAGGGATCGCTCACCGCCATCGAGGCCTCCGCCGCGATCCGCGCTGGCTTCGCCCGCATTTTCCCGGAAGCGAGCTTCGACCTACTCCCTCTTGCCGATGGCGGCGAAGGCATCCTCGAAGCGTTCTCGCGCGGCGTTTCCGATGTGGAAACTCATACCATCACGGTGAAAAACGCGCTCGGGAGGGACGTGCGCGCCGAGTTTCTCCTTTCCGGAAAATCCGCCGTGATCGAGTCCTCACAGGCAAACGGCTTGTATCTGATCCCGCACGCCGACCGCGATATCACCCGCTCCAATACCTTCGGAGTCGGCCAACTCATCCTCGCGGCCATGGCGGCGGGTGCGGAAAAGATCCTCATCGGCATAGGCGGCAGCGCCACGAATGATGCCGCAATGGGTCTCGCCGCCGCACTGGGCTGCGTCTTTCTTGATAGCGATGGGAGAAAGATCGAACCCATCCCCGCGAACATCCTCCACATCGCCCGCGTCGATTCCTCGGAGATGACTCCCCTCCCCCCGATCACCGTCGCGTGCGATGTCGCCAATCCCCTCCTCGGCGAGCGCGGTGCCACCCGCGTCTATGCCCCGCAGAAAGGCCTGCTGCCCGGACAAGCCGATGAAATGGAAGCCGCCCTCTCTCACCTCGCGGAACTTGCCGATGCGCATTTCGGCACGGATTTCACCGAAACACCTGGTGCCGGCGCAGCGGGCGGACTCGGCTACGGACTGATGACCTTTTGCAACGCACACCTCGAATCCGGCTTCCAATGCATCGCTAAGGCGCTCGGCTCCGAGGAAAGGATCGCCAACGCCGATCTGGTCATCACCGCCGAGGGCTCGCTCGATGCGCAAACGCTCGAAGGCAAAACCCCGATTGGAGTTTCCCAACTAGCCCGCAAGCACCACAAACCTGTCTATGCCTTGGCCGGGCGCCTCGCCGACGAGGAAATCCTGCTACCCCATTTTGATGGCATCGCCTCCCTCGTCAACGCCCCCATGACTCTGGAAGAAGCGATCGCCAACGCCCCCAAGCTCCTGGAAAACGCCGCCGCCCGGTTGGCACACACAATCCGCAGCGCCAAAGCTTACTGAATTTTCACCGCGAATCTTAAACCGCATATCCCCCCCGCCGTAACAAATCCGCTTGCCAAGCCGCACCCCCCTATCCCATTTTCACCGCCCCGTCACAGCGCGCTTAGCTCAGCGGTAGAGCACATCCTTCACACGGATGGGGTCGCAGGTTCGAACCCTGCAGCGCGCACCATTTTTTCCGTGGGATCACGGGTTGCGCGCCTAGCAGTCCTCGTCCTTATTGCAAGATGAACAATCGATTCAGCGCCTCGCTATCGGCTTCCGCCTTCTTTTTTTTCTCGATGGCGGTGGGGGCGGCCGGGGATGGAAAGCGCCCGACCAAGCTCGACCTGAAGTTCGACGGCGACGCGGGCGAACCGGTCTGGAGCGCCCAGAACGACAATGTCATGGGCGGTGTCTCCAAGGGCGATGCCGTGATCCGGGACGGGGTGCTGCGTTTTTCCGGTTCGCTTTCGTTCGAGAACAACGGCGGCTTCGCGCAGGTCAGGATCTGCGACCTCGCCTACGACCTTTCGGGGAAAAAGGGCGTACGGATGAAAATCATGGGCGATGGCCGTACTTACCAATTCAGGATTGCCACCGACGCGCGGCACCGCGGCTCTAGGATCGCCTACCGCGCCGAGTTCCCCACCAAGGCCGGGGAGTGGGCCGAGGTCGTGGTTGCCTTCGCGGATTTGACACCCAGCCACCGCGGAAAAATATTGGACGGTCCGCTCGCCGATCTCTCGCAGATCGAGGAACTAAGCCTCCTGATCGGAGATAAACGCGAGGGTCCCTTTACGCTGGTGGTGGACTGGATCAGGACGGAACCCTGATTCCGTCACTGATCGGGAAAAATCATGGAAACGCCTTCAGACCGCCATAAAATTGTCGCAATCCTCCCGGAATTTATGATGATCCCACCCATGAATGTGAGAGCACATACCGCCACACTGTTTCTCTTAGCTCTACTCTCTAACAGCAACGCGTGGGGCGTGGTGGTGGCTACTCCCGCTCCCGGCAATCTCCCGGAATCGGCGCCGGCGAACGGCGCTCCTTGGAACAATGTAGTGAACACAAACGGCGCATCGGGTGTTTATCTGGGAGGGGGCTGGGTGCTTACCGCCGGCCATGTTTTCAATGGCACCAGTCCCGCACGGGTAAATTTCACGGGCTTTGAATATTTCAGGGATCCCAGCTTCGTTTTCACCATCCAAAACCCGGTTTTAACAGTGGGCACTGCACCTAATACCAGACCGATGACCACGGGTTCCGATCTGGTTCTCTTTCGCCTCACAGCCGAGTTACCAAGCCTGCCCACAATCTCTCTGGGAGGCGTTTCACCGGGCACCAACATCACGATGGTCGGTAGAGGTGGCGGCACGAAACGATGGGGAACCAATACAGTCGAGTCTTCGCTTACCATCGCTGCCCCTCCCGGCACGAACGATACGGTCGTATTCACTTCGGATTACGATTCCGCCTTTGCGTCGGAGGGACAGGCCCAAGCGGGCGATTCTGGAGGCGCCGCGTTTTTTCTGGATGGCGGCGTTTGGAAACTGGGGGGGATCATGTTGGCCGTGTCTCCCACACACACATTTTACGCCGATTTTTCCGACACTTTTTCCACCTATCGCTCCCAAATCAATACGATCATGATCACCAACGGCTCCATCCCCGAGCCCTCGTCCCTCCTTCTCACCACCCCCGCCCTGCTCTTTCTGCTCCGCCGCCGTAGGTGTGAGACCCACCATTGACTCTCACCGCCACATCGTTTCCCATCGGGCATGCCCGTAGCGGAAAAGAAAAAATCTCCCATCTCATCAAACCGCTGGATCCTTTCCTACCTGCTGCGTGAGAAACGGGTATTCATCCCCTCGCTCGTCGCGCTCTTCGTGACGGCCGGACTCGCCCTCGCATTCCCGTATTTTTTGAAGGAACTGGTCGGTTCCCCGGTTGATTCCCTGCGCAACGCCGTGCCGCCCGCGGAAATCCTCGCCCGTACGAACGAGATCATTTTTAAGCTCGTCGCCGTGCTTTTTCTGCAGGCCGCCATTGGCTACTTCCGCGTTCAGGGCTTCATCCGCTCCGGCGAGTCCGCGCTGAACCGCCTGCGCAAAGACCTTTTCAAACACCTTCTCGGCCTGCCCGTCCCCTACTTCCAGGATCAGCGCGCCGGCTCCCTCAGCAACCGCGTCTCCGCCGATCTCGCGCTCGTCCGCGAAACCCTCCTCACCACCGTCCCCCAGGCCGTGCGGCAGACGGTCATCCTCATCGGCGGGCTGGTTTTCATCTTCATCTCCTCATGGAAACTCTCGCTCGTCATGCTTTGCTGCATCCCGGTCGTCGTACTGCTCATCGCATTTTTCGGAAGGAAAGTCCGCAACCACTCCAAGGCCGCACAAGAATCCCTCGCCGAGGCCTCCACGGTCATCGAGGAATCTGTCCAGAACATCGCGGATGTGAAAGCCTACACCAACGAGGGCTTCGAGCGCGGGCGTTACGAAGCATCCCTCGCCTCCTTCCTGGCCGTCGCCCTGCGCGGGGCGAAAGCGCGGGGCGCGTTCCTTTCCTTCATTATCTTCGTGCTCTTCGGCACCATCGCTTTTGTCGTTTGGTATGGCGCGCAGATGTATGCCAAGAGCGAAATCTCGTGGGAAAACTTCTTTGCCTTCATCATCTTCTCCATCTTCGTCGGCGCGTCGCTTGGATCGTTCCCGGAAATCATCTCCCAGCTCCAGCAAACCGCCGGTGCCACCGAGCGCCTCCGTGAAATCCTCGACATGCCCGCCGAGCGCGAATCCGGCCGCTCCGATCTTACCCTCACCGGTGCGATCAGTTTCGACGATCTCTCTTTCCGCTACGCCTCGCGCCCGGAGATCGCCGTGCTGGAAAATTTAACGATATCCCTCCCCTCCGGCCAGCGCACCGCGATCGTCGGCCCGTCCGGCGCGGGAAAATCCACCCTCTTTTCCCTCATCCTCGGCTTTCACGATCCGTCCTCCGGCAAGCTCCTTTTCGACGGCACCGATGCCCGTGAAATCTCTCTCGCCTGCCTGCGCTCGCAGATCGCCATCGTCCCGCAGGAGGTCATGCTGTTCGGCGGCACCATCGCGGAAAATATAGCCTATGGCAAAGAGGGCGCCACCCAGGCCGAGATCGAGGCCGCCGCCGCTATGGCAAACGCTCACTCTTTCATCGCCGATCTCCCCGAAGGCTACGCCACCCTCGTCGGCCCCCGCGGAACAAAACTCTCCGGCGGCCAGCGCCAGCGCATCGCCATCGCCCGCGCCGTCCTCGCCGATCCGAAGATCCTCCTGCTCGACGAGGCCACCTCCGCCCTCGACTCCGAATCCGAGCGCCTCGTCAACGAAGCCCTCGAACGCCTCATGGCGAACCGCACCTCCCTCGTCATCGCCCACCGCCTCTCCACCGTCCGCCACGCCGACCGCATCCTCGTGCTCTCGAAAGGAAAAATCGTCGAGCAGGGAACGCATGAAAAACTCCTCGCCGCGAACGGAACGTATCGGTTTTTAGCGGAAACACAATTATCGTGACTGGTAAAGACA
The DNA here is from genome assembly GCA_945869855.1 of Prosthecobacter debontii. Lineage (GTDB taxonomy): Bacteria > Verrucomicrobiota > Verrucomicrobiia > Verrucomicrobiales > Akkermansiaceae > Luteolibacter. Next base: position 2,116 of record CAMBQC010000073.1, on the reverse strand, counting down.
TGATCCCAAACAAGTTTTCCTAAAAAGGAAATCGGTCTGCCTCGTGCGCGGGCCGCATCCGAGCCGACAGCCGATTTCCTAGGGTTGCAAGATTTTCCCTCTTGGCCATTCTGGTGACATGCGCAACGCACTATCCCTTGCGGCCGTGATTCTCGCCTGCTCCTTTTTGGCTAAGGCGGGGACGCTTTCCAACCGGGAGGTCCTTGTTCTATTCAACAGCGCAAGCCCGGAATCCATTCGCCTTGCCGAGGTCTACCAGCAGGCTCGCGCCATACCCAAAAATCAAATCATCGGCATGAACATGCCGCTGAAGGCTGATATCACCCGCGCCGAATACGAGGATTCCATCGCAAAGCCGTTGCGGAAAGCGTTCGATGAAAAGGGCTGGTGGAAGCGGCAGCGAGATTCACAAGGGCTGCTGTTGCCTACCGAAAACCGCATCCGTGCCATCGTGCTGATGCGCGGGGTGCCATTGCGCATACAACCCACACCGCCGAAACCAGAGGAAGTTTCAAAACCTCCCGTCGATCCCGCCGATCCCATTGCACCCCGCGATGAAGCGAGCGTTGATTCGGAGCTCGCCATGTTCGGCGTTGAGTCATTGCCCGCGAAAGGCGTCCTGAAAAACGCTTTTTATGAGAGCACAAAGCCACTTTCAGAGACAAATTTTCCGTTTTTTGTCCTCACTGCCCGGATCGACTCTCCGACTTATGCCACCAGCAAGCGAATGATCATTGACGCCGTGGAAACCGAAAACCACGGCCTCTGGGGGCGCGCTTACGTGGATATCGCAAACAAGTTTCCCGAAGGCGACTTGTGGTTGAACAAAGTCATCTCACAAAACTCGGGTGTCGGCATCCCAACGGTGACTGACCGCTTCAACGACACCTTACCGAAGAAGTATCCCATGACAGAAGCGGCGATTTATTACGGTTGGTATGATGGCAACGTAAGTGGCCCGTTTCTCAATACGACCTTCATGTTTCGACCCGGCGCGGTGGCCGTGCACCTTCATTCCTTCAGTGCGGACCAGCTTACGGATCCGCATAAAAACTGGTGCGCGCCGCTACTGGTGCGTGGCGCGGCAGCTACCGTCGGCAACGTTTACGAACCCTACCTGCATCTCACCCATCACTTCGATATCATGCACGACCGCCTGCTTAAAGGCTGGAGCTTCTCGGAGGCGGCTTGGGCATCGATGCCCGTCACCTCTTGGCAGGGCGTGGCGCTTGGCGATCCGCTTTACCGTCCTTTCCTACATCTCGATGGCACCGGCGACAAACGCGCTGAGGACAGAAATTTCCGCGCCATCCGTGCCGCCATGAGGCAATGGCCAGAAGAGGCGAGGGAACGCAGGAAAAAACTTGCCGACGCCGCCGCGCACCTGAAATCCGGTGACATCGCCGAAAGCCTTGCCCTAGAATACATGGAGCTGAAGGATAGCAAGAACGCCCGACTATGGCTCGCGAAGGCGAAGGAATTCCACACCACAAAGAAAGACAAACTGCGGCAAGACATCCAGCTCATCGCCATCGAGCGCACCTCGAAAAACAACGAGGCCGCCATCAGTGGACTTCGCAACGCAAAGATGGAATACGGCAACCTTCCCGAGATCGAAGCTCTTTCCGGCTGGCTCGACATCCTTGATCCCCCTCCCCCGCCCGTCGCCGATCCCACCAAGCTCCCGAAGTAATAGCTCCCTCTTCCTTGAGGATTGAACTTTGAATTTTGAAATTTAGATGAACTACGGATTCCTCCTAGAGAGCGTCTGGCATCCGCCGTTGGCCTTCGAGGAGGTCGCCGCGCCGAAGCTGCCGCCCGAGCTTGAGTTACAGGCGCTTTGGTTCTCCGGCGCCTTCGGGCGCAATTTCAGGCTGAAGGACGGGCGCCACCTCCGCATCACCCAGTTCGGCGAGTGGAACCACGGCGCGGGGCCGGATTTCGCCCGCGCGGCGATCGAGATCGACGGCTGCCCTTTCATCGGCGACCTCGAGATCGATACCTGTCCCTCCGATTGGGAGGCGCATGGCCACTCCACCAACCCCGCCTTTTCCAACACCATCCTCCACGTCACATTTCGCCAGACCGCGCGCGAAACCTTCATCCGCACCTCGAA
>CAMBQC010000072.1 GCA_945869855.1 Prosthecobacter debontii | reverse complement strand
CCCGCGCAACGAACCCGTCCGCATCGCCCGTAACCTCGGCGAACTCCTCGCCTGGGTGAAATTTTTCAGTCAACACCGCCATGACATCGACCACGCCACCGACGGAGTTGTGGTGAAAGTCCTCGACCGCGCCGAGCGCGAGCAGCTCGGTGCCACCTCCCGCGCCCCGCGCTGGGCCGCCGCCTACAAGTTCCTCCCCGAGCAAAAGGAAACCACCCTCCGCGATATCTCCATCCAGGTCGGCCGCACCGGCGTCCTGACCCCCGTCGCCGAGCTCGATCCTGTTCTCATCTCCGGCTCCACCGTTTCCCGTGCCACCCTCCACAACCAGGACGAGATCACTAAAAAAGGCATCTACATCGGCGCGAAAGTCCTCATCGAAAAAGCGGGCGAGATCATCCCCGCCATCGTCAAGGTCATTGATCCGGATCCCGCGATCCCACCCTTCTCCCTCTACGATTTCGTCGCCGGAAAATGCCCCTCCTGCCAGGCACCCATCACCCAGGAGGACGGCTTCGTCGCCTGGCGCTGCACGAACTTCGAGTGCCCCGCCCAGGCCGTCACCGCCATCTCCCACTTCGCCGCCCGCAAAGCCCTCGATATCGACGGCCTCGGCGAAACCGTCGCCGAAGCCCTCGTCCGCCACGGCCATGCGAAAAGCCCGCTCGACCTCTTTTCACTCACCGTGGAAACTCTCGCAAACCTCAACCTAGGCACCGAGGAATCACCGCGCCGCTTCGGCGAGAAAAACGCCGCGAAGGTCATCGCCGCGCTCGAAGCCGCCCGCGCGAAACCCCTCCACAAATGGCTCTTCGCCATGGGCATCCGCCAGCTCGGCGAATCCGCCGCGAAGGAGCTTTCAAGACTCATACTAGAGTTAAAAGAAATTCCTGATAGCATCACATTGCATAACATTGCGGAAAGAGGATTCAAAGATACATGGTTGAAAAAATTCCCTGCTAACCCCAAGAAAGAAAAAATCGAACACGAGGAAAAGGTGCGGCGTGCAAAAATCGCAGAAGAATATAGATCTGATGTGAAAAAACTGACCGATGAATTGAAGTCCTTTTCAGTTAGTTCTGAGCTTGGCGGAGTCTCCGCTCAAAACACTTTGGAATATTTCACCTCGGAAGCGGGTGAGTTGGTTTTGAAAAAGCTTTCCGAATTTGGAATCAATCCAATTTCGGACAACTACGCACCAATAGCGAAGGCACCCACGGTCAAAAAAAATCAAACTCGCACAACCGCGACCAACCGTCAGAAAAAAATCCTCACATTCTTCAGGATCAGTTTTTCTCCAAGCATCTCGACGGGTGCTGCTGGATGGGAAATTGCAGCACTGATGGAGAATGAAGGGAACCGCGAAAAGTGGCGAAAATACCTATATCTCACTAAGGATTATGACTCAGAATCCTCAGTGCCCGCACATTACGATCCAAAGGAACTAGAAAACGTAATCATTCCCGAAGACTGGAGCTCAACTATAGAGAGACAAGGTGTTTACGATGAAATTGTAGGACAGGAGATGTCGAGCGGAGCACCTTTCGATGATCCAGCCCCAGAAATCGATTTTGAAGGTACAAGCTTCCTATTCACTGGTAAATTCGACTACGGGACTCGCGAAGCATGTCAAGCAGCTGTAATTGAGCGCGGTGGATCGGCACCCTCACAGCAATCAGTCTCACGTGCAATAGATTATCTCGTAATCGGTTCGGGCGGCAGTAAATCTTGGAAACGCGGCTCTTACGGCAACAAAATTGAAGCAGCTATCCTATCGCGGAGATCACATGGGACGCCTGCTATAGTTTCAGAAGAACATTGGGTTGAGCAGCTATCGAAGTGATAGAAAAAGCTTAAAGCCCCCAAGCCCGCCGAAGCCCCTCACCTGCCCTTTACCGGGAAAACCTTCGTAATCACCGGCACCCTTTCACAAGATCGCGACCATTTCAAAACCCTCATCGAAAAAAACGGCGGCAAGGTCTCAGGCTCCGTCTCGAAAAACACTGATTACCTCCTCGCTGGAGAAGCGGCGGGGTCGAAGTTGGAGAAGGCGCGGCAGCTCGGCGTGGCCGTGCTCGACGAGCCTGCATTCGGCGCCCTTCTCTGAACGTGGCGGCTCAGTTTTCAACATGCGGGTATCCGCCTAGGTCGTCGCGGTAGAGTTCCATGACCCCCTTGAGCGAGATGCGTTCGTCATTGTATGGGCGAGGAGGGCGCGATGCTTCGGCATGAGTGCGAAGATTTCGGGCGAGGGAAAAATCACCTCCTGAGAAATTTCTCCTCCGGCGGCACCTCGGCGGCGGTGGCCCTGGTGACTTCCAGCACGGCCTTGAGCGTTCCGTTTTCCTCGGGGAAAGTCATGGTGCCTGCCACTTTCACCCAGCCGTTGTCCGGGAGGAGGGGCGGCTCCTTGCCGAACTCCAGGATAATGGGGATCGCACGGGAGTCGGCTACGCAGCAGGTCATGAACATCCGGTAAAGCCGCATGCGCGTGCCGTTCGGGTTGTCGTTCTTTTCCTCAACGATGCGGCCTTCCGTCTCGATGGGCAGGCCGCCGATCACGTCCTGAAGCTCCCGGTCGCCGGTGGCGAAGAACAGCTCCATGAGGCTGAACTGGAGGTATCCGTCGGCGGTTTTGCTGTGGGTGTTCTCGATCTCCTCACGCGTCGGTGCGGGGAAGGCGGAGGCGAGAAAAGGTGTTTCGGAGGGCTGGACGTCTTCGTAAAGTCCTTTGCGGGCGAGGGTAGCCTGGGAAAAACCATCCTTCGTCCATGCGGCGGAGAATCCGACCGGCAGGGTCATCAGGATCAGCGAGGCGAGCGGGGACATATCGCCGCCCTCGTGGTCGTGCTCCTCACCTTCGCCGTGGTCATGGCCGCAATCGGCCTCGCGGAAGGCCGTGAGGAGGTTAAAAAGGCCGAGCACGGCAAGCCCGAGTCCGCCCGCCATCGCGATGGGGCGGAAGTCCGGCGCAAGGTATTTCACGATGCGACCCGACTGGTAGAAGTAGAGGATCACCGCGGCCCAGAGCAGGACGGCGAGGGAAAACAGGATTCGGCGGATCACAGGGCTCAAGGTAGCACCACCTTTCCGAACCATGTTTCCCATGCCACCGCGACGACCCAGATGAACGCGAAAACCGACAGTGCCATAACCAGGATGAATTTCCGGCGCAGCACAGACTGATAGAGGAAGATCAACTTCACATCGAGCATGGGGCCGAAGACAAGGAAGGCGAGCTTCGCGCTCCAGGTAAACTTGGCGAGCGTGGCGGCGATGAATGCATCCGAGGTGCTGCAGAGACTGAGGATGAAGGCGAGTGCCATCAGTGCAGCGGGCGCGGCGGCGGGATTCCCCGCAAGGCTGTCCAGCCAGATCGCGCCGGGTGCGATGCCGGTGTTGAAAAGCGCGGTGATCGCCACGCCGATTGTGAAATACACACCCACATCCACGAAGTCCTTTTGCGCAGAACGCATCGCCGCGATGAGCCGGGAGTCGTCGGCTTTTTCGTGGGAATGGCTGTGATCGTGATCGTGATGGTGATCGTGGGGGTGGTCATGGCCGCAGCAGGAAGGCGGCTCATCGGTCTTATGGGACTCATGGGACTTATTCTCGATGGAATCCGCGAGACTTTTCCGGAGGACGCGCCGCATCGCAATCCGCGAGACGATCAGACCCACGCCGACGGCGATGAGATAGCCAAGCAACATGCGCCCGCCGGTCATCGCCCACGGCGCCTGGCCTTGGAAGGCTTTCCATGTGCTCAGCGCGGTGATGGGGTTCACGATCGGCGCGGCGAGCATGTAGGCGAGCGCGCAACCCAGCGGCAGGCCTTTTCCTACGAGCCGCCGGATCACCGGCACGATGGCGCACTCGCAAACCGGGAACACCGCGCCAAGCAAACCGGAGACGAGTACGGCGAGGTTGCGGTTCTTCGGGAGGAAACGATCCATCGTCCCGGCGGGCAGGTAGATGTCGATGAAGCCGCTGATCAGGGTGCCGAGCAGGATGAACGGAGCACCCTCGAAAAGGATGCTCAGGAACGCCAATGCGAAATCCTGTCGGGCGTCTGCGTTCATCTGCATGAAGGCAAGACCGGATCGGCGCGGCTGGCAAGTTTCAAGCAGGAGTCTCCCGGATAAACGATACCGCCGCAGGCCATGGACTGCTACAGCCCGCTGTAGCTTTCCGCGAGACAGCCTGCTGTCAGCGGCGGAGGATCGGGAGTGAACGCGCCGCTACCTGCCAATGCCGTCCGGCTCGCAGCAGGCTGCATAGCCGAAAGCGGCAGCAGGCTGCCGCAGTCCAAAGCTTTAGGCATATCACAAGCCATCTCAAGCCATGATGGCTTGCGAAACTGCCGCCGCCGCGTCCTCACCGACAAGTAGCGCCACAAAGGCGAGACTGAATTCGATGGCCGTGCCCGCGCCGCGCGAGGTCAAAAGGTTCGCTTCATGCTCGACTCGGCCGCCCGTGATTTCCGGGAGTTCGTCATAGGTGGAATCATGGGCGGTAATTCGCGCGCCTTTGATGACACCGGCGTCACGCAAGAGCAGCGGCGCGGCGCAGATCGCGGCGATGAGCTTTCCGGAGGCATGGAACGCGCGGATCAAGGCGATGACCTCCGCGTTTTTCCGCAGTTCCATCACGGCCGGTCCACCGGGGAGAAGTAGGGCGTCGAAATCATCGCCGGAAACTTCACTAAGGAGAGCGTCGGCAATCACGCGGACGCCGCATTTTCCCGTGACCTTCACCGAGGAAACACCCGCCATCACGACTTCAATCCCGGCGCGGCGCAAAAGATCGACCGGCGCGATGACCTCGATTTCCTCGAAGCCATTTTCCAGGAGGCAAAGCACCCGTTTCATTGCAGCCCCACCGCTTTCCTGACCCGCTCGAGGGTTTTCGCCGCCTCCTCGCGGGCGTGCTCCGCCCCTTTCCGCAGAACCTCATCCACATAACCGGAATCCGCCGCCAGCTCGTCGCGGCGGGCGCGCATCGGCGAAAAATAATCCCAATACGCGTCGGCGAGGCGTTTCTTGAAATCGCCGTAACCGATGCCGCCAGCCTCGTGATCCGCGATCATCTGCGCGAGGTCGGCTTCGGAAGCGAAGAGCTGATAGAGCGCGATGACTGTGGAGCTCTCGGTCGGCTTCGGGTCTTCCACCGGCGTGGAGTCGGTGACGATTTTCATTACTATTTTCCGCAACTTTTTCTCGTCGCCGAAGATGGGCAGGGCGTTGTCGTAGCTCTTGCTCATCTTCCTCCCGTCGAGGCCGATCACGAGTTCGGTCTCCTCGCGTATGATCGCCTCGGGCATCACCACGGTGCCTTCGCCGTAGGTTTCGTTGAGCTTCGTCGCGAGGCTGCGCGTGACCTCGAGGTGCTGCTTTTGATCCTTTCCGACCGGCACCTTGTTCGAATCGTAGAGCAGGATGTCCGCCGCCATCAGCACCGGGTAGGCGAAGAGCGCGTGGTTGGGTGAAATGCCCTGCGAGACCTTGTCCTTGTAGGAGTGACATTTGTTGAGCAGCGGCATCGGGCAGACGGTGGAAAGGATCCACGCCAGCTCATTGACCTCCGGCACCGCGCTCTGGCGGAAGAACACCGATTTCTCCGGATTGAGCCCGCAGGCGAGGAAATCGATGGCGAGTTCGCGGACATTTTCCCGCAGCGCCGCGGCGTCGCGCCCTGACGTCATCGCATGGTAATCCGCGATGAAATAAAAGCCCTCACCCTCCGTCTGGAGCTCCACGGCCGGCTTCATTGCCCCGAAATAATTCCCGATATGCGGTTTCCCGCTCGGCTGCAATCCCGTCAAAATCCTCATAAACCAACATGCCCACCGCCCCTCCCCACGGTCAAGCACGGGCTCTAAATCGCAGCCCATTGAAAAGTTGACCCGGCACGCTTAACGGATCATGATTGTGTCAGTATGAAATTTTTCACCTACGGCATCATTCCAGCTGCACTGTTCCTAGTAGCCTGCGGAACTTACAACCCGCCCACTGGCAGTTATGGTGACTTTGATCCCACGCAGGTTCCGGGCAGTGGCATAAACAGCGCTGACACAAGCTATGGCCCAACGATAACGCCGGGGCAATTTGTAACCGCTAACATTCCCAACACTGCTTTTTACAAAGATAAGCCCAAAGGCAGCGAGGACGCTGACAAGCTTCTCAGTCTTGGTAGCAACATGAAGATCGTTTCCAACGACGGATCCTATGTGAAAGTCGAACTCGACAGTGGCGAAGTGGGCTGGGTGCCTTCCGTGATGGTGTCTTCGTCCGCAACAGACCTTGCGCCCATAGACGGAGCCTATCAGGTGTATCCGCCATTGCCAGTGGGCGGTGCCTTGGAGCCTTTGCCCACGATGGACGCGAACGACCAGCCTCCAGGCGGCTCCATCCCAACCATCATTGATCCGAACGCGCCTATCCCCGCGCCGCCCGCGCCCCTCATCGTCGACCCGCTTCCCAATCTAACTCCATCGACACCCGAAGCGACAGAGAATGCTCCAAAGGATGCCAGCGAAGAAAAACCCACGGAGGAAAAACCCGCAGAGTGAGCAATATAAACTTCGAGGAACTCTGCGAGATTGCCGAGGACGAGGTGGCGATGATCGTGAAAGTTTTGCCGGATGGCGTAAAGGAACAGGCGGAGGGGTGCCCAGTTTCGTATGAAAGCAAGCCCGCGCCGGATGACGGTCTTGACGAAGACATCCTCGGGCTTTTCGAAGGCGCCTCACTGATCGATGAACCAAGCCCGGAAGCCATGCCGTGCATCCGGATTTTCGTGGAAAACCTCTGGGAATATACAGAGCGAGACGAACAGGATTTCCGCGACGAAGTGGGCACCACCTATCTCCATGAGCTGGGGCATTACCTCGGCTGGGATGAGGACGAGGTCGCGGACCGCGGCCTCGAATGACGCCATGACGATCAACCAGCCGCCGCCGATGCCCGCCCACCAGATCAACCCGGAGGACGAGTCGCACCTGCACCTGCTCTCCGTTTTCCATTTCGTCATGGGCGGGCTCTACACGCTCGGGATCGGTTTCATCGCGCTGCATTTTTTCTTCATGCGGATGATCATGATGATGCCGCAGACCCCGCGCACCTCCACGCCGGTTGGAATTCCCACCACCCCGCCGCCACCCGTCGTGCCGCCTGAGATCATGAATTTGATGCTCGTGTTCTACATCCTGGCAGCGCTTATCATCGTATCCCTCGCGACAGGGAATATCCTAGCCGGGGTATGGCTCAGGAGGCGCGTTCAGCACAACCTGACCTTCGTCATCGCCGCGATCAATTGCGCGTTCTTTCCTTTCGGTTCGATGCTCGGTGTTTTTACCATCATCGTTCTCCAACGGCCGACGGTGAAAATGACCTACGCCGCGAATACAAGGATTTAGAGCACCGCTGTTTTCGCGAGCGCCATGCCGATCAGCTCCAGCGGATCGAAGTCCTGCTCGGAAAGAATGCGGTGGCGCATGACCGCAGGGAAAACCGCCTGCACATGATCCGGATAGACGGCGGGTGCGGATTCGAGGAACGCGTTCGCTCTGGCCGCGCGTAGGATCGCCAACGAGGCGCGGACGGAGACGCTTTCGTCTGATCCTGAGAGCCGCCGCAGCACCTCACAGAGGGAGGTGATGTATTGCGCGACAGCTAGCGAGACGGGAAGCTCCGCCGCTTTTCTCTGGAGGGAAAGGATCGTTTCGCCATCGAGATCGAAGTGGGGAGCAATCTCCGGCTCCGCCCCGCGCGCGGCGTGGGAGAGCAGGATTTCCGTTTGTTTTACCGCGTCTGGCAATGTCATCTGGAGCGAGAGCAGGAAGCGGTCGAGCTGCGGCTCAGGCAGGGGAAAGGTTCCAGTGCTGTGGGTGTCGTTCTGGGTAGCGATCACCATGAAAGGCCTGGGCAGGTCGCGCGTGATGCCATCGATGGTGACGCGTCCCTCATTCATGCTTTCCAGCAGCGCGGACTGTACGCGCGGCGAGGTGCGGTTGATCTCGTCCGCCAGTAGGCAGTTGGAAAACACCGGCCCGGGGATGAACTCGAAGCCGCCCGTAGCGGAGCGGTAGAGGTTGTAGCCTAGCAGGTCCGAAGGCAGTAGGTCGGGCGTGAACTGCACGCGCTTGAAGACGCCGCCCATCGAGCTGGCCAGCGTGTGCGCCAACATGGTTTTGCCGATACCCGGCGCGCCCTCGATCAGGACGTGGCCGTTACCCAGCAACGCGGTGAGAAGTAGGCGCGAGGCTTCTTCTGAGCCGATCACGGTTTCGCTGAGATGCCGCAGGAGCGGGGAGAGAATGTTAGGGTTCATGGGGTGAGGGTGGCGGCGTAACGGGCAATCACTTCCGGATAGAGTCGATGCTCGGCAGCCTGCAGTCGGAAATGGAGAGTCTCCGGCGTGTCATCAGGTAAAACGGCGACCCTTTCTTGCCCGAGGATGGGCCCGGTGTCCATCCCTGCATCAACGAGATGCACCGTCACACCGCTTTCGGAGACGCCCGCCTCCAACGCCTGCCGCCAGGCCTCCAAGCCCGGAAATGCCGGCAGAAGGGAAGGGTGAATGTTCAGGATGCGGGAGGGAAAGGCGTCGAGCAGCGGGCGTTTCACAATCCGCATGAACCCGGCCAGGCAGACCAGATCGACGCCTGCTTCCGTCAGTTTCCGTGCCGTCTCCTCCTGCGCCGCCTCGGGGAATTTCATGAGGTGTCCCGAACAATTAATCACCTCCGCCCGGATGCCTTTGAGCTCCGCTCGCTCGAGGATGTGGGCATCGGGATGATCGGAAAGCACAATGCCGATCCGAGCATCCAAAGCACCGGCATCGATGGCATCGAGGATCGCCTGCATGTTCGATCCGAAACCGGAGCCGAGAATTCCAAGTGTGGTCATAGCCATGGTTTAGACAGCCTCCAGATTCTGCCAAGAGTCAAAGTTGAACAGCCGAACTTTTTAGCGGATGCGGCGCACTCGTATGCCCGCCACGTCCGCTCAGAACACTTGCCAAGCGGGCTTATTCGCGTCCACCCAGCGGTAGTAGTCCGCGCGTTTCAGACCGGTGGCAGCCAGTTCGTCGAGGCAGACCTTGACCACCGGATGCAACTGCAGGACGGAGGCCGGGTTGAACGAGGTGACAGGCCCCTCGACGGCTTCCGCGATTGCGAGGGCCTTATTTTCCCCGAAGGCGAGCAGGAGGTTCATGCGCGCCTCCATGATCGTGCCGATGCCCATGGTGATGACGTGCTTGGGCACCTCGTCCTCGCTGCCGAAGAAGCGGGCGTTGTCGGCGCGGGTCTGGCGGGTGAGAGTCTTGATCCGGGTGCGCGATGCGAGTGAGGAGGTCGGCTCGTTGAAACCGATGTGGCCATCCGTACCAATGCCTAGCACCTGGATATCGATGCCTCCGGCGGCACGGATGCGTTCCTCATACTCCGCGCAATGCGCCGGGATGTCGGTGGCATTTCCGTCCGGGATGTGGACGCTTTCCGGGCGGATATTGGTGTGCCGAAAAAGGTTTTCCCACATGAAGCTGTGGTAGGTCTGCGGATGCTCGCGCGGCAGGCCGATGTATTCGTCGAGGTTGAAAGTGGTGCACTTGCTCCAGTCGAGATCCATCGCGATGAGCGCACGATAAAGGGGCAGTGGTGTGCTGCCGGTGGCGAGGCCGATGATTGTATCGGGCTTGTCACGGAGCTGCTTGGCTATGATGCGCGCGGCGACTGTGCTGACGCTTTCTGGTGTGTCTCTGATGATAATTTCCATTAATCTTTGCCCAAACGAGCGTTGAGTTTTTCCGCGACATCTTCGTGGAACCGCAAGATAAGCGCGCCGGTGAATGCCGCAATGTCGAGCGTATCATCGGCCACAAGCGGTGTGAGATCCATTCCGAAAATGATTTGGGTGGCCTGATCCGTGGAGTGCGAATCGAAAAACGTGGCATTGGCGGCGCGTCGACCGTGGATGGCAAGGTCGTAGCGTTTGCCCCCGGCGATCTGGGAGTCGAAAACACCGTTGAGCGCGGCGGCGAGATTGTCGCGACCGCTCACATCCATGAGTATTTTCTGATCATCCGGCAGCCAGTCGAGATTGCGCCAGACCTCGCAGCCGATGACCTGCCGAGGGCGTTGCTCGCGGGGCATTTCGCGGATGGCTTGCAAGGCGGCAATGGTGACGCCGATGTGGGTGTCGTGTTTGTCGGCGGGGTTGTGTGTGTAAACGACTTCCGGCAGGCTGGCAGTGAGGATCTCCTTGAGGTCGTTTTTTAAATCCAGTGAGGTAGCGCATTTCACAGCGCCGCTGGGATAATCGAGCTGGATCATCGCCGCATAGCGGCCGATCATGGACGCGCCGTTCTGCTCGTGGCGGCGGATGGACATCATGTGTTCATCGGTGAAATCGGCGTAAGGACCGGTGCGTGAACTGCCCGCCCCGTTCGTGCATGTCACGCCGCCGAACCATTTCTCCGTATCGGCGAAACAGGTGA
>CAMBQC010000071.1 GCA_945869855.1 Prosthecobacter debontii | reverse complement strand
AAAATTGGTTCTAGGAAGCGGGTTGCCAATCCAGCGCGTTTCGGGAAACATCGCCGCCCGATGAACGACCAAGAACGACCTTTTTCCAGTTTGATGCTTGATGGCCCCGACCGCGCGCCGAGCCGTGCGATGCTTTACGCAGTGGGCTTCAAGAAAGCCGATTTCGCAAAACCGCAGATCGGCATTGCATCAACCTGGAGCGAGGTCACGCCCTGCAACATCCACATCGACAAGCTCGCCATCGAGTCCAAAAAGGGCGTGGACGCCGCGGGCGGCAAGAGCCTCATTTTCAATACGATCACCATTTCCGACGGGATCTCGATGGGAACCGAGGGAATGAAATACTCGCTCGTTTCCCGCGAGGTGATCGCGGATTCCATCGAGACCGTCGTCGGTTGCGAAGGCATGGACGGCTTCGTCGCCATCGGCGGCTGCGATAAGAACATGCCCGCCTGCGTGATGACCATGGGTCGCATGAACCGCCCCGCGGTGTTCGTCTATGGCGGCACCATCCTGCCCGGTTGCGGCAAGATCAAGGGCGAGGAAAAGGATCTCGATATTGTTTCCGTCTTTGAGGCGGTGGGCAAACACGCGAACGGCGATTTCAGCGACGAGGAGCTGGAGCACGTCGAGTCCTGCGCGATCCCCGGCCCGGGTTCGTGCGGCGGGATGTACACCGCCAACACCATGGCCAGCGCGATCGAGGCGCTCGGCATGTCGCTGCCTAACAGCTCCGCCCAAGCCGCCATTTCCGATGACAAGATGCGCGATTGCTTCGACGCCGGCGCGGCGGTGCTGAACCTCATCAAGCTGGGTATCAAGCCGCGCGACATCATGACGAAAGAGGCTTTCGAGAATGCGATCACCGTCCTCATCGCCCTCGGCGGCTCCACCAACGCCTGCCTCCACATCCCCGCCATGGCGCACTCCGCCGGGGTCGTGATCACCCTGGACGACTTCGAGCGCATAGGCAAACGCACGCCGGTTCTCGCCGATCTCAAGCCCTCCGGCAAATACGCCATGGCAGATCTCGTTCGCATTGGCGGCACTGTCCCGCTGCTGCGGATGCTGCTCGAAGCTGGCCTCCTGCACGGCGATTGCATGACTGTCACCGGCCGCACGATGCGGGAGAATCTGGAGAAATCCCCGATCAAATACCCCGCCGACCAACAGATCATCCGCCCGCTCGACAACCCGATCAAAAAAGACAGCCACCTGCGCGTCCTTTACGGCAACCTCGCGGAAGGCGGCTCGGTCGCGAAAATTTCCGGCAAGGAAGGTGAAGTCTTCAAAGGCAAAGCCCGCGTGTTCAACTCCGAACCGGAGGCCATGTCCGCCATTCTCGACAAGAAGATCGAGAAAGGAAACGTGATCGTGATCCGTTACGAAGGCCCCAAGGGCGGCCCCGGAATGCGGGAGATGCTCGGCCCCACCTCTGCCGTTATGGGCATGGGCCTCGGCAAGGACGTCGCCCTCATCACCGACGGCCGCTTCTCCGGCGGTAGCCACGGCTTCGTCGTCGGCCACATCACCCCGGAAGCCTTCGAAGGCGGCACGATCGCCATCCTCCAGGACGGCGATGAGATTGAGATCAACGCCATCGAGAATCGCATTTCCGTGAACCTCCCCGACACTGAAATCGCCGCCCGCAAAGCGCAATGGATACGCCCGGAACCGCGCTACAAATTCGGAGTCCTCGCGAAATACGCGAAGCTAGTGACCAGTGCAAGCGAAGGCGCGGTCACGGACAAGGGGCTTTGAGGATATGCCATCTGCAAAAGTCCTTTCGCAATGAATTGTAGCTCTCGATTCCAGCTCCAGTCCGTCGTTGGGGAATCTTGCCCTAATTGCCCGTAAAACCGCAAACGTTCGGCAGACGGCCTAGAGCTTGAAATTTCACTTAATGCTGGTGCTTGCGTTTGAAGCGCAAAGCGGCAGTTTGCCGAGCGATGATACCTTGCAAATAAGCGACCTCTTCCGCTCCCATGTCGTGGCCGGCCGTCTGTAGTTTTTCCTCAGCGCGCTGCATGGCCTCTTCGGCGGCTCGCTCATCGATCTCCGACTCGCCAAGTGCCATATCCGTGAGAACCACGGCCTTGTCGTGGGCGATTTCCGCAAAACCGGATCCGATAGCAAGAGTGACGACCTGACCATCGCGTAGGTAGCGAAGCTCGCCGGGCTGAAGGGCGGTCACCAAGCCGGCATGGCTTGGCAGGATACCCATTTCCCCGTCCGCTCCAGGCAGATAGACGTTCTCAACTGTGTCCGAGAAAATCTTTTTCTCAGGCGTGACGATTTCGAGGTGAAGGGACATATTGTGAGAATCCAGGGTTCAGAAACCAGAGCTTGAAACCGCGAGACTGGACTCTGGTTTCTGGACTCTGGGATCTTAGGAGTTAGTCGCGAGAGACGGTTTCGATGCCGGCCTTCATGTAGAAGTTGCCTTCGGAGACATCATCCCACTTGCCGTCGAGGATTTCGGCGAAGCCTTTGACGGTGTCCTCGAGGGAAACGAGAGCTCCGGGGACGTTGGTGAAGATTTCCGCCACGTGGAAGGGCTGGGTGAGGAAACGCTGGATTTTCCGGGCACGGAAGACGGTCATCTTGTCCTCGTCGTTGAGCTCGTCCATGCCGAGAATGGCGATGATGTCCTGAAGGTCTTTGTAGCGTTGGAGCACGAGCTGGACGCCACGGGCGACGCGGTAATGTTCCTCGCCGACGACTTCCGGGGCGAGCGCCTTGGAAGTGGAGGCAAGCGGATCGACCGCCGGGAAAAGCGCCTGTTCTGCGAGGGAACGCTCAAGCACCACGGTCGCGTCAAGGTGGGCGAAGGTGTTGGCGGGAGCCGGGTCGGTAAGGTCGTCTGCGGGAACGTAAACGGCCTGAATGGAGGTGATCGATCCCTTGTTGGTGGATGTGATGCGCTCCTGAAGGGAAGCCATTTCCTCGGAAAGGGTCGGCTGGTAACCCACGGCGGAAGGCGTCCGGCCGAGAAGGGCGGAGACCTCGGAACCCGCTTGGGAGAAGCGGAAGATGTTATCGACGAAGAGCAGCACGTCCTGGCCTTCCTCGTCGCGGAAGTATTCCGCCATGGTCAGTGCGGAAAGGGCGACGCGGAGACGGGCGCCCGGAGGCTCGTTCATCTGGCCGTAGCAAAGGGCCACCTTGGAGCCTTCGGCGGCGAGGACGGGGTTGCCTTTGTCATCCAGTTTCGGATGGCCCTTTTCGTCTTTTTCGGTGGCGATAACGCCGGACTCGATCATTTCCCAGTAGAGGTCGTTTCCTTCCCGGGTGCGCTCACCCACACCGGCGAAGACGGAGAATCCGCCGTGGGCCTTTGCGATGTTGTTGATGAGCTCCATGATGACCACGGTCTTGCCCACACCCGCACCACCGAACATGCCTCCTTTACCGCCCTTGAGGAGCGGGCAGATGAGGTCGATGACCTTGATGCCGGTCACGAGGACTTCCGTCGCGGCGGATTGGTCGGTGAGGGAAGGCGCAGGGCGATGGATCGGCGAGCGGTGACTGGCGTCCGCGAGTGGGACGTTTTCATCTACAAGATCGCCGGTGACGTTGAAGATACGGCCGAGAACCTGTTTGCCTACGGGCACGGCGATGGCTTTGCCGGTATCGACCAAGGTCATTCCGCGCTTGAGGCCGTCCGTGGTGGACATGGCCACCGCACGCACCCAGCCGTCGCCGAGGTGCTGCTGAACTTCGAGCACCAGCTTGGTCTGCACTTCGTTGAGCACGTAGTGGATTTCAAGCGCGTTGAAGATTTCCGGCAGTTTGCTGGCTTTCGAGAAATCGGCGTCGATTACGGCGCCGATGATTTGGACGATGGTTCCTTGGTTGCTCATAAGAAGTGGCTAGTGGTCAGTGATCGGTGATCAGTGGGTGGTATTTCGGAGTGGGTCGGTTAATCGGGAAGTTTTTATCTTGCGAGCACTGATCACTGATCACCGCTCACTCGGCACTATTTACTCCATCGCCTTCATGGCGGTGGTGATTTCAAGGAGTTCCGCGGTGATCGCACCTTGGCGGACCTTGTTGTATTCGAGGGTGAGTTCCTTGATGAATTTCTTGGCGTTATCGGTGGCGGCTTTCATGGCGACCATCCGTGCGGAATGCTCGGTGGCGCGCGCTTCGAGGAGCGCCTGATAGACCTGGAAATTGATGTAAAGCGGCAGGATGGAGGCCAGCACATCGGCGGCGGACGGCTCGAAGAGGTGATCCTCGCTGCTGCCGGGGATGGCACCGGCGTCTTCCGTGGCAGCGGGCGGCTGCACGGGGAGGAGGGTGATTAATTCCGGGATCTGCGTCAGCGTGTTGATGAAACGCATGTGGATGATAGAAACCTTGTCGTAGTTGCCTTCCGTGAATTGCTTGGTCAGGAAAGAGGCGATCGCGCGCGCCTCGGCGAAGGGCACAGGGTCTTTCACGGTGAAATCCGCGAGAATGTTTTTCTGGAGCTTCTCCAGCATGATGCGGAGCTTGCGGCCGACGGTCACGTAATCCGCCGTATCGGAAGTGGAGGAGCGGAGTTTCTTGGCGAGGTTCGTATTGAGCGGGCCACAAAGGCCCTTATCGGTGGAGATGACCAGCACGAGCTCGCGGTTTCCTTCGCGGACTTCGAGCAGAGGATGGGAGGCATCCTCGGATTCGCCTGCGCTGATGTCGCTGAGGACGGCGTTGAGCTGGGAGGAATAATCTCGACCCGCCATCGCCTGATCCTGGGCTTTCTTCATCTTTGCGGCCGCGACAAGCTGCATCGCCCGGGTGATCTGGGCGGTGTTCTTCACCGACTTGATGCGGCGGCGGATGTCTCGGAGGTTGGCCATTTTTTACTTTGTAAAAAGGTTAGACGTTATTGGTTATTAGTTAATGGGAAGAACCTAAATCGGAGCCTTATAACTTCTAATATTTAACTAATAACTAGTAACTTATTTCCAGCTGTTCTTGAAATCGCTGAGACCCTGTTTCACAGCGTCAACCATCGCGGCGTCCTTCTTGAGGTCTGGCTTTTCGTTGCGGATGCGGTCGAGGAGCTCACCTTTGCGGGTGTTGAAGAACTCACCCATCGCGTCCTGGCAGCGGCGGACATCTTTCACGGCCACGTCGTCGAAGAAACCGTTCTGCATCGCGAAGAGGTAGATCGACTCCATCTCCATCGCGAGCGGGGAATATTGGTTCTGTTTGAAGAGTTCCACGATGCGCGCACCGCGATCGAGTTTCTTCTTGGTCTGTGCGTCGAGGTCGGAGCCGAACTGCGCGAAGGCCTGAAGCTCGCGGTATTGGGCGAGGTCGAGCTTGGTCGTTCCGGCGACGGATTTGATCGTCTTCGTCTGGGCGGCGGAGCCGACGCGGGAGACGGAGAGACCGACCGAGATCGCGGGACGGATGCCTTGGTAGAAAAGGTCGGTTTCCAGGTAGATCTGGCCGTCGGTGATGGAGATCACGTTCGTCGGGATGTAGGCGGAAACGTCGCCCGCCTGCGTTTCAATGATGGGAAGGGCCGTGAGTGAGCCGCCGCCTGCTGCATCCGTGAGGCGAGCGGAGCGCTCGAGGAGGCGGGAGTGGAGGTAGAAAACGTCACCGGGATAAGCTTCGCGACCGGAAGGGCGGCGTAGGATCAGCGACACCTGGCGGTAGGCCACGGCGTGCTTGGAAAGGTCATCGAACACGATGAGGCAGTCCTGGCCCTTGTCCATGAGATATTCCGCGATGGCGCAACCGGCATAAGGGGCGAGGTATTGCATCGCGGCGGCATCCGAGGCGGAGGCGGAGACGATGGTGGTGTATTCCATCGCGCCGGCGTCTTCGAGGGTCTTCTGAATCCGGGCGACGTTAGAGAGCTTCTGGCCGATGGCGACGTAGATGCAATACATCGGCTTGTGCTTCTGCAGCTTGCCTTGCTCGGCGGCCTTGTTCTGCTGCGCTTGGGAAATGATCGTGTCCACGGCGATGGTGGATTTGCCGGTGGCGCGGTCGCCGATGATCAGCTCGCGCTGGCCACGGCCGATCGGCACCATCGCGTCGATCGCCATGATCCCGGTTTGCACGGGGACGGAAACGGATTTCCGCTTGATGATGCCGGGAGCGATTTTCTCCATCGGGTAGCGGGCCGATGCGGCGATCTCGCCTTTGCCGTCGATCGGGGCGCCGAGGGCGTTGACGACTCGGCCGAGGAGGGCCTCGCCGACGGGGACGGAAAGGAGCTTGCCGGAGGTGCGGCAGGATGCGCCTTGCGTGACCGCTGCGTAATCGCCAAGTAGGACGACGCCGACTTCGCTTTCCTCAAGGTTGAGCGCCATGCCGGTCACGCCGCCGTCGAACTCGATCATTTCATTGAGCATGACGTCGGAAAGGCCTTCGACGATGGCGACGCCGTCACCGACCTTGCGGACCGTGCCGGTGTTGGTTTTCTCAACGCCCGCGCTGATGCCGGCGATTTGTGCTTCGATGTCCTGGAGGATGCTGCTCATTTTTGGAAGGTTGCTAGTGTGAAGTGTTCAGGAAAGAATCTGTTAGAATGCTTTGGAAAGTCGGTCGAGGCGGCCTTTGACGGAGCCATCGAGAAGGTCATCGCCGACCTTGATGCGGAGGCCGCCGAGGAGGTCGGGGTTGGTGGTGAAACGGATGGTTAGCTTGTCGCCGTAATCCTTGGCAAGGCCTGCGCTGATACGCTGACCTTCGGTGGCGGTGAGTTCGGTGGCGCTCTCGACGAGCACCTCGCGGCGCGCCATTTCGAGGCGGGTGAGGCGCTGGATCGCGGCGAGGATGGCGCGGTAGTCGCGCGGCTGGGTGGCGATGAGTTTCGAGACGAGGTCGCGCAGCCTGTTGTCATCTAGCTGTCCGTTCACCTGGCACAGGCCGTAGAGACGGCGGGCGGTGGCGGCGGCGACTTTGGAAATTTTCATCGGGGTGAAAGGATAGGTGAATCAGTTGCCGACCTTGGAGAGCGCCTCTTCGTTGATGCGCTGTTGGTCGTCCGCGGTGAGCACCTTGCCGGTGACCTGCGAGGTGGTGGCGGCGACAAGGCGGCCGAACTCACGCTTGAGTTCCGTGGAAATGCGCTCGCGGTCGGCGTTGCCAGCGGCCTCGGCTTTAACCAGAATCTGCTGTGCATGGGCGATCGCTTCTTGTGATTTCTGCTCGGCAAAGGCGGCGGCACCCTCTTTGGCCTCGGCGATGAGGCGGATGGCTTCTTCGTTGGCCTTGGCGATCGCGGCGGCGGTGGTGGCCTCGGAATCGGCGAGCTGTTTCTCGATGCGCTTCAGCTTTTCCTCGCCCTCAAGGATGCGCGTTCGGCGTTGCCCGAGAATTTCCTGGATGGGACCAAAGGCAAATTTTTTGAGGATAAAAACGACCAAGAAGAAATTGATGACCTGCGCTGCGAAATAGGCGCCATGGAGACCGAAGGTGTCTTTGATCGTTTCGAACGCATTAGATTGCGCGGCTGCTGCGAGGACGGAGAACATGGCTATCGTGGTTGAGGAAAAAGGAAAAAGGTTGCCGCGCGCCCTTTCCAGCGCGCGCGGCGGGATGCTTAGAACGGCACTGCAAACGCCGTGAGGATAAAGATACCCTCGATAAGCGCTGCAAGGATGATGGAGATCACAAGGATCGGGGTGGCTGCGCCGGGATTACGTCCCGTTGCTTCTGCCGCCTTCGAGCCAAGGATACCGATGCCGATGCCACCGCCAAGGGCGGCGAGTGCTACTGCGAATGCTTTTGTGAACATGGTGTTGTTGTCGTTGTTTGGTGTTGTGGTTTTCTGCAGCCCCCACGGTCATTGCCATGGTCAGGATGCTGAAATATTTCAATGGTGCTCGTCTCCGTGGTCGCAGATGAGCTTGAGGAAAATGGCGCAAAGCAGGGTGAATACAAGCGCTTGGACGAAGCCGACGAGAAGCTCCATAAAATAGAATGGTAGGGCAGGGAGGAAAGCGAGCCACTCCGGAACGAGGGTCATCAGTTTCTCCAGCGTCTGCTCTCCGCCGTAGATATTTCCGAAAAGGCGGAAAGACAAAGCCACGGGGCGGATGGCGATGGAGATGACTTCAAGGACACCGACGAACAGAAAAATGGGAATCATCATGGCGCGCATGATTCCGGAAAAATTGCCTTTCGGCGCGAAGATGTGATGCGCGAGACCGCCGACGCCGTTTTCCGTGACAGCCCAGTAGATCCAAAGCAGGGCGAAGGTGAAGCCCATCGCGGCGGTCATGTTGATGTCGGCGTTGCCACCGCGCAGGATCGGAAGGAATCCGGCGGAGTTGCCCGCCGCGTCCTTGAGATACCAGCCGACGGTGCCGACGCCTGGGATCAGTCCGAGGTAATTGGTGACCAGAATGAAAAAGAAGATCGTACCGAAGAACCAGAAAGTGCGCTTGGTGAGATGGGGTCCCATCAGGTTTTCTAGGAAATTATAGAGCGATTCTACCGCCCACTCCGCGAAGTTCTGGAAACCGACTGGGACGAGGGTCATTTTCCCCGTCGCAGCGCGGCAGAAGAGAACGATCAGACCAACGGCGATCCAAACCATCACCGTGGAATTGGTGATGGGAAGAAGATTGTGGAGCGGTTGCGCGTCCAGTGGTAAGACGTGATCACCTCCCGCAGCGCCGAGTGCGGACGCCAGACACAGGAACCAGACGGATAGAGCTGTAGCGAGAAATCGCATGATGGGATAACCTTAAAAAGAGTCTTAGGAAGACGTGGCGCCGCGTCATACCGATACCCCAAACATGCCGCAAGAGATATTTGTGAAAAATTTCACAAGCCTTCCACCTTGGCGTCGCGGTAAGCGGGAAACGCTCGCGAAGTCAAGTAGACTCGAAGAAAAAAAGCGATGAGCTGATAAACCTTTTATCTTGCAAAGCGTTCCGGTGATTCGCAAAACGCTCTTGCCATGAACAAAGCAGAACTCATTGAAACCATCCAGAAAGCCCTCGGAGCCGAAGCTACTAAGCGTTCCTCCGAAGAAGCTCTCGAAGCCGTCCTCTCCTCCATTGCCAAAGGCGTGAAGAAGGACAAGAAAGTACAAATCATCGGATTCGGAACCTTCGAGGTGAAGAAACGTGCCGCACGCATGGGTCGCAATCCGAAGACAGGTGCAGCGCTGAAAATCGCCGCATCGAAATCGGTCGGCTTCAAAGCCTCCGCCGCACTTAAAGCAAGTCTCTAATCCTTCGGCGGGCAACCGCCGGGTGTTAGAACTTTAAACCCTAAAAAAAAACCCCGACCGTGAACCGGTCGGGGTTTTCGTTTTTGAACTACGGTTAGAATTTGTTAGAACCAGCCCTTGCGGCCGACGACATAGGTGGAGACGAACTCGGCATCCGATTTCGTGAGGTATAGGATGCCTTCGATCAATCCGAGCACACTTCCGATACCGCAGGTCAAGATCGTGATGACGATCTGGATAATCCCTTCCTTAGTGTAGCCAAGATAGAATTTGTGCACCCCTAGCCCCCCGAGCAAAATCCCGAGAAGTCCGGAGATGAGTTTCTTATCGATCTGCTCCTTGGAGTAGGTCGGGGCGGCGCTGTTGTTCGTTTCTTCTGACATGGTGGTTGTGGATTATCGGATTTCCTATTAGGTAGCAAGCAGCAAGACGCATGAAACCCCGAATTACCTTAGCCGCCGCCGATATGAATGACGGCACGCCCCTCGAACTCCAAGAACATGACGGACGGCGATACCTCCTCGTCCAAGGCCAGCAGATCTGCGGCCCGGCCACCCGCGCGACCGAAGAGGAGCTGGCGAAACTCGCCGCCGCACCCTTCCGCCCCGCGCGGCAGCCGAACATCTGGATGGTCGGCCTAGGGCTGGGGCACATGCTTTCCTCCATCATCCGCGAGCTGCCGCAGAAGCGCGCCACTTACCACGTCGCCGAAAACCGCTCCGATCTCGTGGATTGGAACCGCCAGTTTTTCCCCGAGACTCCCCTCTCCGATCCGCGCGTGGTCATCGAGAAGGACGCCGGCCCCGACGCGCTCAACAAGCAATCCGGCTGCCTGCACGCGATCATGATCCACCTCGATTCCGCCCCGCTCGCCGCGAAGCAGCGGCTATGGGTGAACGACAAGCGCTGGCTTTCCGCCACCTACGAGGCGCTCCAGCCCGGCGGCCTGCTGGCCATCGCATCCACGCGCGACATCCCCAACCTCACTCGCAACCTGGAGCGCGAGGGCTACGAAGTGGTCGAGCACCAGGTGCCCGCCGTGCCGATGGCGAAAAAAACCCGCCTCGTGCCGATCTGGCTTGCGCGGAAATCCCGAGGAGCCGCTTGAGCTGCCCGCCATCCCATGCTTTCCTAACTCGCGTTTGTCATGCCCCGCATCCACCACCTCATCCCGGCGCTCATCGCCGCCACCGCCCACTCCGGCGAACTCACCTTGGAAATGAAACCTTTCTTCATCGCCCACAGCCTCGACGCCACCGCTCTGCCCGATAAGACAACTCCGATCTGCCTCGATGCGGAAACGTGGACTACGTTCGAGATCGTCTCCATAGCCGCTCATGGCAGCGCGGTGAAAAAGGGCGATGCGCTAGTCATTTTCGAAAC
>CAMBQC010000070.1 GCA_945869855.1 Prosthecobacter debontii | reverse complement strand
GATGATGCGGTGAATCGCCCGCTTCTTCAGCATGTGCAGGCCGACGGCCATCGCGAGGTAGGTCTTGCCGGTGCCGGCCGGTCCGAGGCCGAAGGTCACGTCGTTTTCCTGCATCGCTTTCACATATCCGAACTGGTTCGGAGTTCGCGGGGAAACGGTCTTGCGGTTGCGGGAGCCTACCAAACGGACGGTGGAAAGCGAATTCAGCGGGATCTCGCCGGACTGACGCGCGACATCCACCGCCAGCCGGAAATCCCGCGCGGAGATGTGCAGGCCGTTGCGCTGCGTGGCTTCCAGATCATGGAACACTTTTGCCGCTAGCAGGGTGGAATCCTCCGCCCCGGTGAAACTGATCCATCCGTCCCGCGTCACGGTTTTCAACTCCAGCTCCTGCTCCATGTAGGAAAGGTTGCGCCGGTCGTTCGCAAACAGCCCCTGCAGGAACTGCGGGGTGTCGAACTCGAGCTTGAGGGAGGTGGTTTTCACGGTAATGGATTTTATGCGCCGGCGCTAGCCCCTTCCAAGGCTAGAGGGCAAACGTATTTAAATTCTGAGGGGCCTTCCAAGTATGAGTTGTCCCATCCGGCACATTTGACACGTCCCTTGATATCGCGGTTGTGGGCATGTGATTGCAAAGTATAATTATCTTATCAGGATGGCGGATCTTTAAGTGCGTCTACCCAGCGCGGCGAGGAATTCGACGGCGCGTGTTTCCGACCAATATTCGCGACCTGCGCCGAAACCGACGTGACCGCCTTCGGCGGGGATTTCGAGGTGGAGGTGCGTGCTGGCCTCCGCTTCCTCACGGGGGTAGCAGGAGGAGCCGAGGAAGGGATCATTCTGCGCGTTGACGAGGAGGGTGGGGATAACGATCGCGGGGAGGAAAGGGCGGCTGCTACTACGTTTCCAGTAATCCTCCGCGTTACGGAAACCGTTCAGCGGTGCAGTGAAGCGGCCGTCGAACTCGGTGAAAGTCCGCATCTTTTCCAGTCCTGTGAGATCGAAGTTTTCCGGAAACCTGCCATGCTTTTCCCTGACCTTGGCGCGCAGCGTTTTCATGAAGCGCTCCATGTAGATCGCGTTTTCAGCTTGCTCGAGGCTGGCGGCGCAACAGGCGAGATCGCAGGGTGCAGAGAAAGCCACGGCGCGCCGGATCTTCGGGTGGGTCTCGCCACCGCGCTCGCCGAGGTATTTGAGCGTGAGATTGCCGCCGAGGCTGAAGCCGATGAGGTCGATCCACTCCGCCGGATGGACGCTGAGGGCGTGGCGGATGATGGTTTCGAGATCGCCGGTCTTGCCGCTGTGGTAAAAGGCAGGGAGGCGGTTGGGTTCACCGCCACAGCCGCGGAAGCTCCAAGCGAGCACGTCCCAGCCGCGCTTCATGAGGGCGCGTGCCATAGCTTGGATGTAATTCGCCCGAGGGGAGCCCTCAAGCCCATGCGAAAGGATCGCGAGCCGATTGCCCTTTCCTCCCGACCATTCGAGATCGAGGAAATCCCCGTCCTCCAGCTCCAAGCGCTCGCGGCGATTTGTCACCGGCGCGACCCTGCGGAATAGCGCAGGGTGGATCGTCTGCAAATGGGCACCGCGCAACCATGCGGGAGGGCGGTAGGTTGATTTCTCGATAAGCGGCATTTCAGGAGCGGTCTGAAAAAATGGAAAAGCGCCTGTCTGCTAGTTGGGAAGAGTTTTTAACCGCAGATGGACTCAGATTCACGCAGATGTAAGAAGGGATGAAATACTAAAGAATTTCCACGTCCCAGCTTTTCATCTGGGTTCTTTATCTGCGTCCATTGACGTTCATCTGCGGTTGAATTCCTATTTTGTTGCATCCACTCAGAACGGGAATTTCCCGCCTTTTCCACCGCCGCCGCCCATCCCGCCGAGGCCTTTCATCATGTCGCTCATGCCGCCGGGGCCGCCCATGGCTTTCATCATGTTCTTCATTTTGCCGGGCGACCTCATCATCTTGCGCATCTCGCCGAACTGCTTGATGAGCTGGTTTACCTGCATGATCGAGGTGCCGGAACCGGCGGCGATGCGCTGGCGGCGCGAGGCCTTGATGATCTCCGGACGGGAGCGCTCGTAGGGTGTCATCGAGAGCACGATGGCCTCGGTGCGCTTGATCTTGCTGTTGTCGAGGGCACCGGCGGGGAGCTGTTTCTTGATTTTGCTGAAGCCGGGCATCAGACCGAGCAAGCCCTCCAGCGGGCCGAGCTTCTGGATCATGCGCATCTGGTCGAGGAAGTCGTTGAAATCAAATTTTCCTTCCTGCATCCGCTTCATCGAGCGCATCGCGTCCTCCTCGTTCACCGCCTCGGCGACGTTCTCGACCATGCTGACGATGTCGCCCATGCCGAGGATGCGGTCGGCCATGCGCGAGGGGTGGAACTCCATGAGCTGGTCGAGTTTCTCGCCCTCGCCCGCGTATTTGATCGGCTTGCCGGTGACCTCGCGCATGGAGAGTGCCGCGCCGCCGCGGGCGTCGCCGTCGAGTTTCGTGAGCACGATGCCGGTGATGCCCACCGCGTCGTCGAAATGGGTGGCTACTGAAACCGCCTGCTGGCCGGTGGCGGCGTCGGCGACGAGGAGGGTTTCCTTGGGTTTCAGGAAAGCGTTCAGCTTCTTGAGCTCCTCGATGAGCCGCTCGTCGATTTCCTGGCGGCCTGCGGTGTCGAAGATCAGGACGGTGGCTCCGCTGCTTTCACCGAAGGCGATCGCATCGCGGGCGACCTTGATCACATCGCTCTCGCCTTTCTCTGGGGCGAAACACGGCACATCCGCCTGCTTGGCGAGCGTCTGTAGCTGCTCGATGGCGGCGGGGCGGTAAAGGTCGCAGGCTACGAGCAGCGGGCGGCGGCCTTCCTTTTTCAGGCGGCGTGCGAGCTTCGCGGAGGTGGTGGTTTTTCCCGCCCCGTTCAGGCCGACCATCAAAATGCGGGCGGGCGGGTTGAGGTCGAGCGGGACGTTATCGCCACCGAGGACGCGGGTGAGTTCGTCGTGGAAAAATTTCACGATCATCTCGCCGGGCTTGATCGACTTGAGGACGTCCTCGCCCATCGAGGCTTCCTTGACGCGGGCGATCAGCTCCTTCGCCACGCCGAACTCGACATCCGCCTCCAAGAGCGCGATGCGGATCTCGCGGAGGGCGTCGGTGATGTTTTTATCGGAAATTTTGCCGACGCCACGGAGGTTCCGGAAGGTCTTGTCGAGGTTGTCGCTAAGGGCGGAGAACATGGGGGAGGCTAAATCTCAAAATTCAAATCTCAAACCTCAATTATCGCTCACTCATCCGGCAGATACGCGGCGTCGCGGTCGATCTGGAAGCTCCATTTCAGCGGGGTTTCCACCGCTTTGCCTTCTGTGTCTTTCCAGGTGACCTGCACTTGGCAGACGGGCTG
The DNA here is from genome assembly GCA_945869855.1 of Prosthecobacter debontii. Classification (GTDB taxonomy): domain Bacteria; phylum Verrucomicrobiota; class Verrucomicrobiia; order Verrucomicrobiales; family Akkermansiaceae; genus Luteolibacter. The sequence goes on along the minus strand of CAMBQC010000070.1, from coordinate 7,327 downwards.
GCGGAGGCGGCGGTTGACCTGCCATGAGAAAATTTTGCCCTCGCTGGCGTAGTTCGCGGGCACCTCGCCGAAGCCCGCGACCTGCATTTTAAGCGTGGCCGGATCGATTTTTTCCGCTTTGGAAAGATCCACGGAAATCACAGGCAGGCGGGAGCTGATGATCGCGCCCGGCTGGGGTTCGACAGGGAAGGGTAGTTCCTGCGCCAGCCCTTCAACCAATCCGGCGGGCATGTCCGTCTGGGAGTCGCGGAAGGTTATGGCGAAATCGAAGATCTTGTCGTAATTGCCGAGGATGATGTAGCGCGGCAGGACTTCGTTGGGGATCGCGCGTTTCACTTTTCCCGGCTGGACGGTGAAGAGATGCGTGTAGCCGAGCTGTTTGGCCTTGGTGAGCATTTCCTCGGTGAAAAAACCGCCCGGGTAGGCGTAGGTCGTCACGGAGCCGCCGAATTTTCCCTCCAGGAAACGTTTCGATTCGCCCATCTCGGTGTTGAGGAACTTGTCGTAGGTTTGCGGGCCGCGCTTGCGGCTTGCCTTCACGGCCTGGGGAAATGGATGGGTTACCGAGTGGCTGCCGATCGTGGCGCCATGTTTCTTCATTTCCTTGATCATCGCGGTGGTTAGCGCCTTGCCGCCGCCATCCACGTAGTCCTTGTAGAGGTAGAGAGTGAATGGGTAGCCGAACTCTTTGAGGATCGGATATGCCTGCGTGTAGGTGGAGATCCAGCCGTCGTCGATGGTGATCACCACGGCCTTTGCAGGGATCTCTTTGGTGCCCTCTTTCCATGCGATGAAATCCGCCATCGGGATCACCGGTAGGCCAAGCTGGCGGATCGCTACCATCTGTTTGCGGAACTTCGAGGTGCGGATGCGCATCGCGGTCTCGCGCTCGGTTTCGGAAAAATCATGGTATCCGAGCACCGCCACGCGCACGCCGTCGTCCGGCACGTCGAGAGCGCGCAGCGGCTCGGCGGCGGGTGCGGCTTCCGGCGGCGGGGTTTGCCCCGCGAGCGGCGAAAGCATGGCCATCCATGCGAAAAACAGTTCTTTCGGAAATCTCATCTCCCCGGAACCTTAGCTGCGTTGGCTTGGTGCGCAATCCAAACGGCATGAACAGGCCAGGCCTTTCCGGCGCTCATCTCTGGCAAAAGGCCTGGGCATCCGCAGCGGCGCTTCCAGGGTTTATCCCTCTTTCCCACAGCATTGCTTGAACTTTTTCCCGGAGCCGCAGGGGCAGGGAGCGTTGCGGCCGGCGGTCTCGATGGCGAAGCTGGGCTTGCGTTTCGGGAGGTTGAGCTTGAGGCCGGGGGTGTCTTCGCCGGAGTCCTGTGACGAGGAAACGAGCTGCCCAGAGCTGCCGGAGGAAGCCATGTTATCTCTGGTGAGCGCGGCCTCGCCGCCCTGAAGCTGGCGGGGCTGGCTGTGAAGCTGGCGGAGGAAATCCTCGAGGTTCGAAGCGGAGCGGAAGAGGTTGGTGAGGGCTTCCTGTTTGATGGAGTCCATCAGGGTGACGAAGAGGTTGTAGGCCTCATTCTTATACTCGATGAGCGGATCCTTCTGACCCTGGGCGCGGAGACCGACGCCCTCGCGAAGCGCGTCCATGTTGTAAAGGTGCGCCTGCCATTGCTTGTCGATGGCGACGAGAACCATGCGGCGCTCCTCCTGATCGAGGACTTCGTAAGGGAGGCCGCCGACCTTGATCTCGTAGGTTTCCTTCACCTTGCCGACGAGGTATTCGGAAATCTGCTCCGGCGTTCTCGTGGCATCGAGATCCGCGGCCGTGAGGCTGATGGGCAGGTTCGCGTTCACCCAGCCGAGGAGCTCGGTGTAGTCGGGGGATTCTTTGTCGAAATCCCCGAGGTATCCGTTGACCTTCGCGGGGATGGTTTCCTCGATGATCTCGATGACAAGGTCGCGCGGGGTTTCGGTGCTGAGAACCTCGTTGCGGTAGCCGTAAACCACCTCGCGCTGCTTGTTCATCACGTCATCGAAATCGAGGACGCGCTTGCGCCAGGTGTAGTTGCGCTGCTCGACGCGTTTCTGCGCGGTCTCGACGGAGCGGTTGAGCCATGAGTGCTCCAGCGCCTCGCCGTCTTTCATGCCGAAGCGCTCCATCATCGCCGTCATGCGGTCGGCGGCGGCGAAGTTCCGCATGAGGTCGTCCTCGAAGGAGATGAAGAACTGCGAGCGGCCGGGATCGCCTTGGCGGGCGCAACGGCCGCGGAGCTGGCGGTCCACGCGGCGGGATTCGTAACGCTCCGTGCCGATGACGAAGAGGCCGCCGACTTCCGGGACGCCCTTGCCGAGCTTGATGTCGGTGCCGCGGCCTGCCATGTTGGTGGAGACGGTGACGGCGCCTGGCTGGCCGGCTTGGGCGATGATTTCCGCTTCCTGTTCGTGGAATTTCGCATTGAGGACGGAGTGCGGGATCTTGGCGCGCTGGAGCATGCGGGCGAGGGTCTGCGAGGCCTCGACGGAGGCGGTGCCGCAAAGGACGGGCTGGCCTTTGCCGTGGGCTTCCTCGATTTTCGCGATCACCGCGTTGAACTTCTCGCGGCGGGTTTTGAAAACCTGGTCGTTCTCATCGACGCGGACATTGGAGGTGTTCGTCGGGATGGGAAGAACGTCGAGGCGGTAGATGTCGTGGAACTCGGCGGCCTCCGTTTCGGCGGTGCCGGTCATGCCTGCGAGTTTCTCGTAGAGGCGGAAGTAGTTCTGGATCGTGATCGTGGCGAAGGTCTGGGTCTCCTTCTCGATGGCGACGCCTTCTTTCGCTTCCACGGCCTGGTGGAGTCCGTCCGACCAGCGGCGGCCCGGCATTTCGCGGCCGGTGTTGTCATCGACAATGATGACCTTGCCGTCCTTGACGACGTATTGGACATCCTTTTCGTAAACGCAGTAGGCCTTGAGGAGCTGGGAGATATTGTGAATTTTCTCGGCTTGGACGCTCATGCGGTCCTGGGCTTCCTCCTTGGCGGCGATCTTTTCCTCGGGGCTGAGTTCGAGGTTCGTATCGACGTCGGCGAAAACGGTGCCGAGGTCGGGGAGGGTGAAGGATTCGGGATCGCCGGGGGCAAGGAACTCGCGGCCCATTTCCATGAGGTCGGCGTCGTTGCCTTTCTCGTCGATGACGAAATAGAGATCTTCCTTGAGTTCGAAGAGTTCCTTTTTCTGGGCGTCTTGGTAGAAGGAGAGTTCGGATTTCTCGATGAGGCGGCGGTTTTCCGGTTCCTCCATGAAACGCATGAGCATGCGGTTGCGGGGCTGGCCGAGCTTGATTTTGAAAAGCAAGCGACCGGCGCCGTCCATGTCGCCGGCGTCGGTGAGCTTCTTGGCCTCGGCGGCGAGGTCGTTGCAAAGCTGAGTCTGCTTTTTGACGAGTGCGTCGATGGAGGCGCGGTATTTATCGAACTGGTGGGTGGACAGGGCGGTGGGGCCGGAAATGATGAGGGGCGTGCGCGCCTCGTCGATCAGGATGGAGTCCACCTCGTCGATGATGGCGAAATAGTGGCCGCGCTGCACCTGGTCCTCGCGGGAGGAGGCCATGCCGTTGTCGCGGAGGTAGTCGAAGCCGAACTCGGCGTTGGTGCCGTAGGTGATATCGCAGGCGTATTGCTCGCGGCGATCCCAGGGAGCCATCTGGTTCTGGATGCAGCCGACGGTGAGGCCGAGGTAGCGGAAAAGGGAGCCCATCCAGTCGGAGTCGCGTTTGGCGAGGTAATCGTTGACCGTGACGACATGTACGCCGAGGCCGGTGAGGGCGTTGAGGTAAACGGGCAGGGTGGCGACCAGGGTTTTTCCCTCACCGGTCTGCATTTCCGCGATCATGCCGCGGTGCAGGGCGGTGCCGCCGACGAGCTGGACGTCGAAGTGGATCATCTGCCACTCGATGGGATGCTCGCTGACCTGGATGGTCGTGCCGCACATCCGGCGGGCGGCGTTTTTCACAACGGCGTAGGCCTCGGGAAGGATCTGCTCAAGGTAGTTGGCGCGGGCTTTCTGGAAAGCGGGCTCGATCTCGTGGAAAGCGGCCTTCGCTTCCTCGATGGCCTCGGGGGTCGCGCGGATCGTGGCGGGCAGGGACGGGAACTCGTCGCGCATCGCCTTGAAACGCATCTCCAGGGCGGCGGCGGTGGCGGAAAGCTCCTCCTCCGACATGCGGGCGATGACCGGTTTCGCGGGTGCTTCGAGATCGTGGTAACGGGCGAGATGGGCTTGCCATTTCGTGGTGAGTTCACGGAGCTTTTCCTCAGGCTCGCGCTGCAAGGCCTCCTCGATTTCTTTGATGCGGCCTACGGTCGGGCGGATACGGCGCAGTTCGCGCTGGTTCTTGCTGCCGACGATTTTTTGGAGAATCCACTTGATCATGAGAAATGGGGAAATGCCCTTTGCGGGCTAGGGAGAGGGTCGATACACCGGAGATGCGGGGGAAGCAAGCGCGGGAATCGGGCGGGAAACCCCCAAAAACGTCACGCTTCCCACGGATCACAGCCACTTGATTTTCTTGAAGATCCAGAGCTGGATGACGGCGACGGCGGCCATGATGCCCATGAGCCAGAGGTATCCGTGGGGTTGGTAGAGTTCCGGCATGTTGAGCGGGAGCTTTTGGCCGGTCGGCGATTCGGGGGCGAAGTTCATGCCATACACGCCGACGATGAAGGTCAGCGGGATGAAAATGGAGGTGATCACGGTGAGCGCGCGCATGACCTCGTTGGTGCGCAGCCCGACGCTGGAGTGGTAGAGCTCCATGAGGCTGGCGGAGAGTTCCTTGTTGCTTTCGAGGAGATCCATGAGCTGCACGGTGTGGTCGTAGCAATCGCGCAGGTAGACCTTGGTGGGCGAGGTGATCAGGCCTGAGGGGTCATGCAGCAGCGCGTTCACCACGTCCCGCAGCGGCCAGACAAACCGCCGCAAGTGGGAGAGGCTGCGCTTGTGCTCGTGCAGCTTGCGGACCATTTCCCGCGAGGGCTTTTCCAGGAGGTCGTCCTCCAGATCCTCGATGTTTTTCCCCAGCTCTTCCAACACGGGATAGAAATGGTCGATGACCGAGTCAAGCAGGGCGTAGGCGAGGTAGTCAGCCTTCGCCCTGCGAATTCTGCCGCGGCCTCCGCGGAGGCGGGCGCGGATGGGATCGAACACATCGTATTCGCCCTCCTCCTGGACGGAGATAAGGAAATTTTCCCCGAAAAACAGGCTGATCTGTTCGCTGCAGATCCTGCGCGACGCGTCCTGATAGACCATCTGCGCGACCGCGAACACATAGTCTGAGCCACTCTCCACCTTGGGGCGCTGGCCGGTGTTGAGCACATCCTCAAGGGCGAGGGGGTGCAGGTTGAATTTTTCCCCGAGCAGGGTGAGCGCCTCGGTATCGCCTAGTCCGTCGATGTTGATCCAGGTGATTTTTCCGCTGCCGATGTGCCGTGTGAGTTCGGAAACATCGGTGATGTCGCGCTCCTCGATGTGATCGCCGTCATACTCGATGAGCTGGATCGCGGGTTTGCGTGCCTTGCCATCGACCAGATGCGGGGAAAGCGTGGCGGGAGGCGATCCCGGCGGGCCGTGGCGCTTGATGAACATGGCCGCAAGCGTAGGGCGTGCGGACTGCGAATCAAGCGAAGGAATGGAGGCCGGATCACAGGGTTCCTGCATTAGGGAGAAATGATCCCGAATACCTATGTCATTGGTGAAAACTGAACCGCCAAGCTCGCCAAGTAAGACAAGTGAAACCCTACGGGGTCCTGACCCGAAGTCAGAAACAGGAGTTTCAACCCAATTCCCGATCACTTTAATCCACTGGCTTGGCGAACTTGGCGGTTCAATCTCTTTAACTTTCCCCTAGTGGAGGAACCCTGAGCCGGATCACACCTTGCGCGGATGGTGGTGCGGAGGGTAGGTTCACTGCGTGCTTTTCGATTCCCACAACCACTTGCAGAGCGGGAAATTCGGGAGACCGGTCGGCGAGTTGGTCGCGGAAATGCAAGCGGCGGGGATCACCGGCTGCGTGGTGAACGCGACGCGGGAGGACGATTGGGAGGCGGTGGCGGCGTTGGCGCGGGAGTTTGCCGGCTATGTGTTTCCGGCTTATGGGATTCATCCATGGCATGCGGATGCGGCGGCGGAGGGCTGGGAGGAAAGGTTGCGGGAAAGGCTGCTGTCCGATCCCACCGCCAGCGTGGGAGAAGTGGGCGTGGACGGCTGGATGGAATCGCCGGGGATGGAGGTGCAAATGCCCGTTTTCGTGAAACAGGCGGAGATCGCGGCGGAAACGGGTCGTGTGATGACCGTGCATTGCCTGAAGGCATGGGAGGAGCTCTTCGAAGCGATGGATCGCGCGGCGGCGTGGCCGGAGAAATTTCTCATGCATTCCTTCGGCGGCTCCATCGAAGTGGCCGGGCGATTGGCGAAAAATGGAGCGTGGTTTTCTTTTTCCGGGTATTTCCTGCATGAGCGGAAACGCAAGGTGCTGGAGGTCTTCCGTCGGCTGCCGAAAGACCGCATCCTGCTGGAGACCGACGCGCCGGATATGATGCCGCCAGAGGATTTCGTGAAATCTCCCCTCGGCGAGGGCGTCAACCATCCGGCGAACCTGCGGAGCATCGCAGGGGCGTTCGAGCGGGAGACTGATGAGGGGATGCTCGGGCGGATTGAGAGAAACGGGATGAGGTTCTGGGGCATCTAAGTGCCGCGGAATTTACAGAGGATCTACCCTGTTTCCTCAAGCCCCTCCATGATCGCGGCATATTGTTTCGCGGCATGTCGTGGCTGGGTTGTTTCCTTTATCTCGCGGGGTGCCTGCTGATCCTCTCGAATACGGTCGCGGACTACCGTCGCGGCGGCTCGGGTATCTTCATTTTTCAGAAAGGCGGGATCGGCGAGAGCCTGGTTTGGAGGGTTTCTCTGTATCTCCATATCGACGGCGGGCTGCTTTGCCTGTTAGCTACGAGGAATGGCTTTTTTGGCTGGCCTCAGATGTCGGGAATAAGAGTGATTCGCCATGTTTCGTCCTGCTTGTGCAGTATGGCGAGGCCGGCTGAGGGTTCGGCGGTATCGAAGGTTTCCGAGGCGTCCGTTTCCGGGATGGAGACAGTGAGCCTGCGGCCTTCGGGTTTCCCGATCTCGTGGATCGCGTCCGCGGCCATCGGGATCTCTTTCCCGCCGGCCTTCACGGTGACGTCCCCGGGGCCGAGGTTGAGGATGCGCAGCGAAAAGGTTCCCTCGGTGGGCTTGCTCGGCAGGACGCGCCATTCCGGTTTGCCGTTTGTTTCGTGGAAGATGACGAAGACATCACCTTCTTTCGCGGCGACCGTCGTCTCGGCACCGGGCACCT
>CAMBQC010000069.1 GCA_945869855.1 Prosthecobacter debontii | reverse complement strand
GGCGAGGCGGGGCAGGCGAGGTTGTAGATGCGGTCCACCTCGAACTTGAACGGCTCGGTCACATCGTGGCGGACGAGTTCGAAATACGGGTTCGCCAGCAGGTGGGCGATGTTTCGTTTCCGCCCGGTGAAATAGTTGTCGAGGCAGATCACCTCGTGTCCTCCGTTGAGAAGGCGTTCGCAAAGATGAGAGCCAAGGAAGCCCGCGCCGCCGGTGATGAGGATTCGCATGCGCGGGTTTATTACAATTCTAGACTTTAAATTTCAAACCTCAAATTGAAGAGGCAACAGGGGAGCTGCTCCACCAAGACCTCTATCCCGATCCGGCAGCCCGCGCGGGTATCCAAGAGAAACCCAGAAAGTTGTGCTTAACGAGATCTGTAGTAGACTTCAGTGATGAAACGGACACTCGCATGGATCGGAGCGATTCTCTCGGGATTGTATCTCCTCATCATTGGGCCATTGCCTTTCCCAGCGATGGATCCGCTGCCGTTTATCGACGAAGTTGTTGCTCTCGGGTTTTTCCTGAAATGCACGTCATGCTTAGGTTACGACCTTAAGAATTGGTTGCCCTTTATGGAAAAAAAAGGCAAATCAAGACCTGTCTCGCGCCCAGCTGGAAAGAAAGACGTCACGATCGACGTTTAATGATACCATTCCCATCCCACCCATTACCAACATGTCTAAAGAAATTGACCTCGACACACAGCCCTCCGGAAAAAGGCTGCCATGGTTCCTTACCATCACCGGCCTGCTCACTATCGGCGGCCTCATTGCCATGCCCTTTCTCGCCGGTGAGCCGGACGGTGACAAAATGCCGGACATGGTGCGCTTCCTCGGTCGATTTCACCCTGTCATCCTGCATCTCCCCATCGGGATTTTCTCGCTGATCCTTCTCCAAGAAATGTTGGGCATGTTATCTCGGGAAAAATCACCACGTAGCATCCTGCCGATTTTCGTCGGCGCAGGGAGTGCGGTGGTTGCGGTGGTCGCCGGTTTCATGCTTTACCACGGCGGTGGATATGAAGGCAACGAATTGGCGGAAGACCATCTTTGGAGCGGACTGGGATTCGCTTGTGCCGCGGTTGTAACGATGATTGTGAGAGCGTGGAGTCTTGCTCCGGTCGCCTCGCAGGCATTCTACCGAGTCCTACTTTTCGGCAGCGTTGGGGTGATGGGTTTTGCCAGCCATGGCGGGGCCTCGATGACACACGGCAGCGATTATCTCACAGCATACGCGCCCGATCCGATTCGCAAAGCAATCGGACTCGAACCGAAACAGAAAAAGGAGGATGATGTAAAAGCAAAGCCGCTGGAGGAGCAGGTCGTTTTTGCGGACATCGTCCAGCCCATCCTCAACAAGCGTTGCGTGGAGTGCCACAAGGAGGGTAAATCCAAGGGCAAGCTGCGGATGGACACCTTTGAGATGCTCGTGAAAGGCGGTAAGGAAGGCTCAGCCATTGAGCCGGGTAGCGCGCAGGACAGCAATATCGTGATTCGCCCGGAGCTACCTGAGGATGACGAAGAACACATGCCCCCGGATGGCAAAAAGGGAATGGAGGAGCACGAACTCGCCGTAGTGAAATGGTGGCTCGATGAAGGCGGCGATCCCGCGAAAAAAGTCGGCGAACTGAAGCTGACCGACGAGATCCGCACTGCCATCGGCAAACTTGATCTCGGCATCGGTGCGAGAGTTGTGGCCGTGCAAAAAGTGGTCTCCGACCTACCAACGGACGATCTCCGCGCCACTGTCGCAAAGCTCGGTGTGGATTTTCCTGGCGGACTGAATTTTGAATCCCAATCCTCTGCAAACCTTACTTTCACAGGCGTATCTCAGCGGAAGAACCTCACCGACGAGCTTTTCACAAAGCTATCCCCCGTGATCCCGAAGATGGTCGCTGTGGATCTCTCTGCCACTTCGATCACGGATACGTCCATCGCCAAACTCGCGGCCGCCACGGATTTACGCATGGTGCGTCTATCCGAGACCGGCATTACCGATGCCTCTATGGACACGCTCGTGAAGCTCAAGAAACTCGAATCCGTGAACCTTTACGGGACCAAGGTCACCGATGTGGGAGTGAAAAAACTCATCGCGCTCACGAACCTGAAACGCCTCTACCTCTGGCAAACGGCGGTCACGCCGGAGGCCATCGCCGAGATCAAAAAGGCGCTGCCGGCCGTGGAGATCGTGACGGGGATTTGAGGCCGTGGCCTGCTGCAGCCTGCTGCCGCTTTCCGTGAGACAGCCTGCTGTCAACGGGCGGAGGAACGGGAGGGAGCGCACCGCAAGATGCCAATGCCATGCGGCTCGCAGCAGGCTGCATGGCCGAAAGCTACAGCAGGCTGTAGCAGTCCAAGTTTCTCACTCCTTCAATTCCGAGAATTTCTCCGCGTTCTTCATCTCCAGCTTTGTCCAAGGCGCATCGTCCTGTTTGGCGAAGGCCAGCGGAGCCGGGATGATCCCTTTCTCCGTGGCATCGTGCAGGGCCGCGACAATGGCAGCGGGATCGAGGCGATTGAGGGGCTGGGCGGTGTATCCCGCGCCGATGTCCGCGCCATCGGACGAGCGCGCCTCGAAATGAAGGTGGGCGGGGTAATAGCCGTTGCCCGTGCCGACGGTGCCGATCACCTCACCGCGCGCGACGAGGGTGTTCAGCGTGGTTTTGATCTCATGGAGATGGGCATACATCGTGTGGACGGGTTTCCCCGCCGGATCGCGGTGGGCGAGGACAATAATTTTTCCCCAGCCCGGTGAAGGCTCGCCCGCATAGACCACGAGGCCGTCGCCCGCCGCAAAAACGGGATCGCCTTGATCCGTGTTCATGCCGCCGATGCCGTTGAGGTCGTCCCCGGTGTGGTGGCCGCCGCGCTTCTCGTTTATCTCCCAGAATTTCTGGGCGTTGTAAACGAGTGCGCTGTTTTCGGAACCCATCGGCGTATCCATGTGGTTGACCGTCGGGACTTGGTTCGCCTGCCAGGCGGAGAGGAAATGGAAGCGCATGTCAGGCTTGCCGCTTTTGGGCATTGCGAAGGGCGTGTCCGAATCCTGGAAGCCGATCAGCTTCTCCTCCGGCGCGGCCGTCCGCGAACTCTGCCACACCGCGAAGCCGACGATCCCAGCAGCGAGGACGAGCGTGATGAGGAGGCGGGTGCTTTTCATGATTCGACTACGTGGATTACTTTGGATTTGATCAACGGCGAAAATAGGTAGGGCGAAATGACCACAGAGGCACAGAGGAAACTGAGTTCACTGGAAGAGTTATATCAGGCTTTTTTTTCAGTGTTCTCATTCTTCCTCTGTGTCTCTGCGGTAAAAAAGCGCGGACTAACTGATCAGCTCCCGCACCAAAGCAGGTCCTTGGTAAACAAACGATGTGTAGATCTGCACCAGATCCGCACCAAGGCGGAATTTCTCCTCGGCTTCGGCTTTGTTGGAAACACCGCCGACCCCGATGATGGTAATTTTTCCGGAAAAGGCGGACGCAAATGCGGCAAGGACTTGGTTCGATTTTTCGAAAACGGGTTTCCCCGAAAGCCCGCCCGCTTCCTTCGCCCATGCATGTCCCGCAACCTTTTCCCGATCCAACGTAGTGTTCGTGGCGATCATTCCGTCGAGGCCCCCATCGAGAAAAACCTTCGCGAGATCTGTCAACTGATCATCTGTTAGATCGGGCGCGACCTTGAACAGGATGGGCACGCGTTTCCCATGGCGGGAGGCTAGGTTTTCCTGCGATTTTTTCAACGTCTCCAGCAGCCGCGCGGAGGAGTCGGCGGCCTGCAGATCGCGGAGACCGGGGGTGTTCGGAGAGGAAAGGTTCACCGCGATGTAATCCGCCACCGGATAGGCTTTTTCTAGACAGGCGAGGTAATCGTCGGCCGCATTCTCATTCGGGGTGTCCTTGTTTTTCCCGATATTGAAACCGATGGGGCCGGTGAAGGACTTGTGGGAGCGGACGTTGGCGACGCCCGCGTCGATGCCAGGGTTGTTGAAGCCCATGCGGTTGATGATTGCCTCGTGGGGGATGAGCCGGAATAGGCGAGGCTTGGGATTCCCCGCCTGGGGGCGCGGCGTGATCGTGCCGATCTCGATGAAGCCAAAGCCGAGCCGCCCGAGCGCATCGATGGTGTTGCCCTCCTTGTCGAGTCCCGCCGCTAGGCCGATGCGGTTTGGAAACTTCAGGCCCATTAGTTCCACAGACTTGCTTTGGGGATGGGGTTCGGAAAGGGCTTTGAGCAAACCTGTTTTCTCCGCGAAACGCAGCCCCGCCATGCTGGCGTGGTGGGCGGTTTCGGCATCCAGCGAGAACAAAATTTTCCGGGCGATAGGATAGGCAGCGGCAAGCACGCAGCGATGCTGGCCGAATGCGGTGAATCTGCAAATCCTGAATCACATCCGTTCCGATAGGCGTGATTTTAGGGGAATGCTAAGTAGTGAAAAAAAGCAATAAGACCACTGTCCGGGTTATTTTAAACCACGGATAGGCGGATGGGTGTGAAACGCATCACCTTGCGGAGCGCGGTTCAAAATTTTCCAAAGCCAAGATCAAGCACATTTCAATACCGATCTCGCCCTCCGAAATACTTCTTCCGTTTGCGAAAAGAAGGCGGACGGAGACGCCATTGGCATAGACTACTTCCACCCTGTCCGATGTTCTCGTGCTTGTCGATTTAGACCGCACCTTGAGATCTTTGTCGGATTCCATGAACGACCAGCCAGCCGCAGCCTTCGCCTTCACTGCGAAACCCTCAATTCCCATCATAAAAGCATTGAGCTTATCCGTTTCCACCTTGAACCGCTCTGGGGTAAGCTTCACTGCGAAAATACCCAGATCCCGCCCTCGATACGCATTACCGCAACTATTGATTCATGATAAGAAGCTAAAGATCCTTATGGAGAATAAGTAGTTTCTTTGAGAATTCAATCAGCATATCTCTTTCATGGATTTGTAAATATCCGGCCGGAGTTAAGTCCGTAAGTATTTTTTGCTCAGCAAGAATTTTCCATTCAATTTCTCTTCGAAAAAGTTGACGAGCCTTTTCGTAATCGGCCTCAGAGACACTAAAACCTTTAACCTGCGAGCTCCGTCGCATTACCACCCCATATTCATTCACATATTCCGTAGTTTCAGTTCTCTTAGTGTTCACTTTATCAGATGAATCGATAAATTTTTGATATTTGTCCCATGCATTTGAAAGCCTGCTGTCTTCCCGCCAGTCGTCCTCATCTGTAAAAAACTGCAAAGTTCTTGTGAGTCCTAATTCTGCGTTTTTGATTTTTTTACCGGTCTTTTGAAAATCCGTGAAGGCGTAACTTTTCCATTTTTTTACTGAATCCACCCTGTGCCCGAAGTAAGAGACTTCTGCGAGTTCGGAATCAACTGACTTTTTTGCGGCCTCATTTAACTTATCAAGCTTGACTTCGTTTATTATAGCCTCTGTGACTAAGCCAACGACGCTACTAGTTTCTAAATGTATTATGGGGCCACCGCTGTTGCCTTCTACCACCGGCGATTCTATTTCAAGTCTAGGTTGGCCATACGCTTTGATCGTGCCGTGAGTAGTTGTAATTACTCCCGCTCCTAGCGAGTTACCTAAACAAATTATTTTATCGCCGGCTTTGGATCCTGCAGATACATCATCCATAAATTGAAGTGGCACAATATCGATATCTTCAAACTTGATATTTACACCCAATAGGCAAATATCTGCGTCTTCAGCTACAATAATTTTACCCGACAGTGGTATCTTATCGCCGCTTTGCGGTATAATCGATAATGAGTCAAAACCATCTACGACGTGTAAATTTGTGGCTATGTAATTATTACCTTTATATTTGCAAGCGAAGCCTGTTCCACTTGCTCCATCATTGCCTGTTTTTGCGCTTATCAAAAAAACAGACATTTTCTGTTCTTTAAGTATTTCTGATGTTGCTTCCTCTTCAGCTTTAATCTGTTCTACTAAAATTGGAGAAATACAAAATAAACAAATAATCAGGAAACGAATAATTCGCAATCCAAGCAATATATCTAAATTCATTTTCATGTCAAAAATTGATGTGATGATTGTAATCCGTCAACGAAAATTTTGAGAAAAAAGTAGTGACTTCTCACGTCGTCGTGGCACCTAGGCACGCACCCGGCACACATTCAGCAAGCCCCGGATCCGCCCGAGATCAGTGGCGCTGGTCTTGGCCACGAAGCCGCGGGCGTGTGCAAAATGGACGTCTGGCTCATCGGAGATGCGGGTGAAATCCATCCGTAGATCGTCGTTGTAGCGGGACAGCGCGAAGCCTGCTCCGCGGCGATCCGGATAAACCATCGCGATCACCTGCTTTTCCTCCGGCAATCCGAATGCGTAGCGCGCCAAGCCCGCCGAAGCGTCCTCCGAGAAATTTTCCGCCCGGGGCAGGAACAGCACCCGGAAATCCCCTGCCTCATGGCTCATTTCCCAGATCTCACTCAGCCGCTCGATCTCATTGAGCTTTTCCCGCAAAGATCTCAGGTAGCCGATCAGGTCCCCACCGACCCAGCGCATGACCTCCCACATTGGCTCGCCAGCGCGTATTTCCAACATCCCGGCGAAACGCCTCAACAGCGTCAGATCCACAGTGGAATTCAGCTTCGCCAGCAGCGTCCGCTCCACACCGAGCCACGCCGCCGTCTCCACCGGCCCGCGGGTATCGAACCACTCCGCCACCTCCAGCCAATCGCAGTAAAGCCTCGCGTCCTCATACAGCCCGAGATCCATGAGCACTAGGCTCAGCGAGCAAACCGGCGGATGATCCTTTGGGAACTGGTGGTGATCGAAATTCCCGCGCGCGGCATCGTCCTCGCCGCCGACATCCACGACGGCCAGCGCCGGATTGTCGAGATCCGCCTGCGTGGGTTCGCGCCGGAAAATCTGCGCTTCGTGGACTGCGACCAAAAGGCAGCACGCAAGGAACTCGTCCTTATGGGCGCTGCCCGGATGCGTCAGGATTCCGGAAAATTTACTCATAGCCGAAGGACAAGGCAGTCTTTCGCCCCGCGATGCAAGCGCTTTCCGACACGTAGGAGGAGTCAGTCAAACTTCGGCGTTTTGTGCTGCGTGAAATAGTCGTCGCCCAGATACATCGGATTTGGGTAATCGGGCAGCGGCCCCGCATCCGGGGGTAGGGGGATGTAAGCCCATCGCGCGTCCTCCGGTTGCGCGTAGGCGATGTTCACAGGCGTATCGATGGAAACCATGCGGTAAAACTTGGGCGCCAGGTTCTCGTGCATCCTGATGCATCCGTCGGTAGTGCAGGGGGAATGCCGCACCCAGCCAGTGTGAAAGCCATAGGACGGATCGAACTCGCACCAGTAAGGCAGCGGCGCGCCCCTGAACGACCAGCCGGAGGGCTTGTTTCCGATGCCGCATTTACGCACCTGATTCCCCCTGTAGGCGTAGCCGCGGGCGTTGTCCCGATACTTGTGCTCTCTTCTGGTAATTCTGAATGTGCCGATAGGTGTTGGTGAATCCGGCTTACCCACGGAAATGGGCATCACCATCAGCATTTTCCCGTCCTCCATCACGTAAGCCCGCTGCTTGCTGATCGAGACCTTGACCCGCACCGCCGAAAGATTTTGCGGCAGCTTTGCTGGCCTATCATACGCCCGGTAGGACACCAAGCCGCTACCGCTTTCCGCTTTCATCGAGCAGGAGGAAGTTGCCGCTACGACTCCTGCTCCCAGTAACACGACCCATGGCGTTATCAAGTTCACGGCTTCGATTCAGCGGCATCCTGCTGCGCACGACAAGGATCCGTTTCCGGAAAATGCACGGTTATTTCAAGCGCTCCCATTCGGACACCCTACCACCAATAAACCACACCGTGCTTTTGCGATAGGGGATGTAAGTGATCTCAGGACCGAAGCCCGCACCCACCCTGGAATATCGATAAGGGCCGTAGGAGCTGTAGCGATAACCACTGTAAAACGTGTTCGTGATGACCGGCTGCGCGTCGTTGTATCCCCAGCGCTCCACACGCTCCTTGCCGTTGAAACCCTCAACACGATTCGAAGGTTCGCCCCATGCCAGCGCGACGGCCGACATATCCATCCCTTTCGCGATCTCACCGCGCAACACCAATTCTTTTTGATCGTCGCTGAGCTTCTCAAAGGCCATCGGTCTCTCTGCAATGCGCGCCGTTGGTGTCGATGGCGTGCAGGAGATGACCAGCAGGCAACAGGAAATCGAAAGCAAGGTGGGATAGATGTTTTTCATGTCCAAAGCTACGCATAGTGGGTGCGGGTATGCAAACCGCATCGTCATTCATATTTGAGGGCCGAAATATTTTTTCATAAAAACATCAAAGACGGGCTTGCCAATCCTGAAAGCGTGTCTCCAATCTCCCTCCGAACGTTTCAACAAACCATCCCCAACATGTCCGAATTGTTAGAAGAAGAAGAACTCGCCTCCGCACTCAAAAAATGCCCCGAGTGGGAATATGAGAAAAAGCAGATCACCCGCACCATCGAGTTCGAGGAATTCATGGAAGGCATCGATTTCGTCAACGACGTGGGCGAAATCTCCGAGGAGGCACAGCACCATCCCGACATCATGATCAAGCACACCAAGGTCACCCTCAAGCTAACGACACACGATGTAGGCGGGGTCACCGCACTCGACATCCAGCTAGCGCAGCGCATCGACAACCTCGTCGATTGAGTCAACGGGGCAACATCAGATCGTCGTCCGTGAGGCCGGTGATTTCCCTCAAGCCACTGAGTAGCTTCTTTAGGGTGATGAAAAGGAACACCATGACGGGCACGCCGATCACTAAGAAACCCCAGCCGGTGATCTGCGCCACCTTTTCGTTGTAAACCTCGCGAGCATCCGCCGCCGCGTGATTGAGATCACCGAGGAACCACAGCGCCATCCCGAAGTTCATCAGCATACTAAGAAAAAACGACACGGCGAAGAGAATAGTGGCGTTGAGAAGCACCTTGCGGTAGTCCGCTTCCCTGCCCAGCTCACCCACTTTTTTCTCGATCTTTGGGATGTCGAAGATCGTGTCGTTGTAAAGGAATGTGCGTAGCAACGGCGTTTTCGACCAATGCGACGCGATGATCGCTATGCCGAGGACGAAGGGGATGGATGCCTCCTTGAGCCCGAAAAGCAACGCCGCGTGTTCCTTTACAGTGCCGTCTTTGTTCCAGAGGAAAAGCGTCAGTCCACCCGTTAGGAGCACGGAAAAGAACCCAAGGCTTGAGAAAAAATTCATCTTCCGCGTCTTCACGAAAAACCACACGCCGTAACCGATGGGGAAAGCCAGCGCCACGAACAACGCCTTGAGCGGACCGATGTGCCAAAGCTTCGCCTCGTCCTGCATCGCAGGATCCTTGCTCAGGTAACTCAACGCCAGCACGGGGATGAGCACGTTGATCAGGATATTCGCGAGTGGATGCTCCTGTGCCGGGCTGGTTTTTTTCTCTTCAGTCGTCATGGGAAAACTTTAGGTGGCAGCAAACACATAGATTCCGCATCATGAAAGCCGAATCGCTTCGGCTGCCGATGCGACCCGCTCAATGGTCTGCCTAAACAACCAAGCGGCGCCGTTTTCTGGATTGGCGTTCCGCCGTGATCCGATACGCTCCCCGCACCATGAAAACTTCCCGCCCCGCCATCCTCCTCGCCGCGCTGCTCACGGCCTGCGCCCCCGGCAACCCTCCCGACGCAGGAAACGCCGCGCCCGCCACCCACCTCACCGCCGCGCAAAAAACCTCGATCGGAAGGAAAATCTGGCAGAACGAATCCGGCGGCACCGTGGAAGGGCTCACCGCATGGAACGTCGGCGAGGAATTTCCCTCGCTCGGCATCGGCCATTTCATTTGGTATCCCGCTGGGTTCAACGGCCCTTTTAAAGAATCGTGGCCCGATTTCATCACCTACGCGGAAAGGAACAGAGCCAACCCACCCGCCATCGCGAAACGTGCCGATGCACCATGGAACTCGCGCGCCGAGTTCCAGCGCCAGTTCAACTCGGCGGAAATGAGCGGCTTGCGGAAATGGCTCGCCTCCACCGTGGGTGTGCAGACGGATTTCATCATCGCCCGCTCCCGCGCCGCCCTGCCGAAAATGCTCGACGCCGCGCCCGCCTCCGAACGCGCGAATATCCAGGAAAACTACCGCAAGGTCGCCACCTCGCCGCAGGGGACGTATGCCCTCATCGACTACGTGAATTTCAAAGGAGACGGCACTAGTCCCACAGAAAAATACAAAGGCCATGGCTGGGGGTTACTCCAAGTGCTCGGCGGCATGAACCATGTTCCGGCCGGCCCAGCCGCAGCCACCGAGTTCGCCGCGTCCGCGAAACGCGCGCTCTCCCGCCGCATCGAGAACTCACCGCCCGAGCGCGGCGAAGCCCGCTGGCGCGAGGGCTGGCACAACCGCTGCAATACCTACGCCCGACCGCTCTGAAAACGAAAACTCCCCGGAGCTTTCACCCCGCGGAGTCTGTCTTGAAACCGTTGCTTCCAGCGTGTCAACGGCGGAAAGTGAAACTCATCGAGGTGCTCGAGCGACCATGGTAGCCTTGGTTGTATCCACTGTGATTGTATCCACTGTGATTGTAGCCTTGGTGGTGATAGCTGCTATAGGACGGACGGCATGGCTGGCTGTATTGCTGTGCTGGGGCGTAAACTTGGCGGTAGGTGAACCTCGGGTGGCCGTGGCAATCGTAGCCGACGAAAATTTTCTCGGTGTAAATCGGACTTCCGTGGCGGTAGCCGCTTATGTAGATCGTATTGGTTGGTGTATTACATCCGCGTCTCCCGTAAGGGTTGGCTTCGACGATGGTGGCGGTCCCCAAAAGGGCGAACGCACAGAGGGCGATGGCGATGATTCCTTTTTTCATGGTTAAGTAACTTTTTGTTACGCAAACTTCGACCCATGCGCCGGGAGATTATTCATG
>CAMBQC010000068.1 GCA_945869855.1 Prosthecobacter debontii | reverse complement strand
CCGTGCCGAAAAGTACGCTGTCCAAGTCTTCGCGGAAATCCTCCAGCATCTTGTGCCGCGGCATCCCCTCGCCTTGCATCAGCAACCGCCAGCCCTTGTTCTTGAGATACTTTTCGCAACGCTGCGCCGCGTCACGCATCGTGCGGTAGCTGGTGAAAAGCACGAAGGCGCGCCCGTCGCTTTCCGTGACCGCGTCCATGATCCCCTTCGCCAGCAGCTCGTCATATCTCGGCGCGTTCGGCTCCGGTATCGACTTGTAAATGCGGATCTTCATCTGTGATTTGTAATTGAAGGGGCTGCCCACACTCATCGCCCGTGCCGATTCCGCGCCGATGCGTTTCCGAAAATACCCGAGCTCTGGATCGCCCACACCGAGGGTCGCGCTGGTCATCACCATCGCCTTTTTTCCGGAAAACAGCAGCGGTCGCAGGCGGTCGGCCACGTTGATCGGCGCGCCGTGGCAACTGAAACTCGTCTCCTCGCGCCCGCTGCGCTCCACCCAATACACGCAGCCCTCGTCCTTCTGATCCAGGAACTCGCCGACTGCGCCATGCGTCTCGCGCAGCTTGCGAGCCGCGTCCATCAGCTCGTTTTTCGAGGATTCGCTCTCGGTGGAATCGGCCAGTTCGGAAAGCTCAGCGCTGAGTTCTAGTAGAGGCGCGGCGAGGCAGTTCCCCACCAACTCCGGACGCCTCACGCGGAATTCCTTCGACCACTCGCCGAACTTCGCGGCGTTCCCGACATCGCCGAAAAATTGCTCCACCGCTACCAGCCCGCGCTCCACCGCTAGCATCGGCGCGGCCTTGCGGTAGGCTTTCAGTAAGCCCTTGCGGGTCTTCGGATTATAGAGCCGCTGGAGATCGAAGCGTAGCCCCGCTTGTGAGATCCGTAGCCCGAGCTGCACCGCCGCCACCTGCTCGACTGTGTGCGCCTCGTCCATCACCGCGAAGTCGTTGGGAAAAAGGAAGCCGGCCATCTTTTCCGCTTCCGGCACATCCTCCTCCAGCTCGCCGGTGTTGAGCAGCGCAAAGAACAGGGTGTGGTTCACCACCACCAGCTTCGCATCTGCCGCCGCTTTCCGCGCCTCCTGGAAAAAGCAATTCCCCTTCGGCCCGCAATACCGCTGCGTACAGGAATGCGCCTCGCTGCAAACTTGGAGCCAGACCTTGTTCGTCGGTTGGAAAGGCATCCCACTCAGTGTGCCGTCGCGCGTGCTTTCCGCCCACGTCCGGATGCGACCCAGCTCCTCGCTCTCGGTGGTCGTAAAGAGATCCGTCGCCTGCTCCCACGCCCGCCTCAGCCGCGCGGGACATAGATAATTTTGCCGTCCTTTCAAAAGCACCGCCGGCAATTCCTCGCCCAGAATTTTCCGCACGATGGGGATGTCTTTCCTGACAAGCTGCTCCTGCAAGTTGATCGTATGCGTCGAGATCACACCCTTGCGTCCCGTTTCTAGCGCGAACTTCGCAGCCGGCACCAGATACGCCAGCGACTTCCCCACTCCCGTCCCCGCCTCTGCCACTAGCGGGTATCCCGAAGCGAAACTCTCGGCCACCGCCACCGCTAGCAATTCCTGCTCACGCCGATATTCGAAATCCTTCGAAGCCGAAAGCGGCCCCTTCGCGGAAAAGATCTCGCGGACATTTTCCGCCAGAGCCACGCCACCGCCATTTTCAGATATCGAAATCATCCGGGCAAAGCATCACCATTCCACGAGCCCGGCGCAAGGACGGCATCGGGGGAATCCGTATCGTCACGGCCGTTAGGTTTGCCGCCCCTTGAGCATCGCGTCCGACATGAAATCCATCACGAGTGCGATAAGTAATTTTTATCCCTATCTCACCTGCTGCAAGGCGCGGAGGCGCTGCACGAGTGGGGGGTGGGAGTGGTCGAGGATTACGCGCAGCTTGTGTGGGGCGGGGTGGGATAGGTGGTCGGAGGAGAGTTTTCGGAGAGCGGAGGCTAGGGCTTCGGGCGTGCCAGTGGAGCGGGCGGCATAGGCGTCGGCCTCGAATTCGTGTTTTCGCGACCAAGCGTTTGCGAGGATGGAGAGAGCTTTTGAGACGGGTTCTAGAAGTAGGATAAAAAAAACAAGCCCGGCGTGGGGGGAAATTTCCCGGACGAAAAAGGCCTCGTGCAACAGGCGGGCAAAGGCACCTTCAGGATTAGTGGCGAGACCGATGAGAAAAAATATGAGCGCCATCTGCAGGATGCCTACGGCGAGGCGCTGGCGGATGTGGCCGAGGCGGAAGTGGCCGATCTCATGGGCGATGATGGCAAGGAGCTCCGGCTTGGTGGATTTTTCCGTGAGTGTATCGTAAAGTGCGATCTTCTTGTGTTTCCCGAAACCCGTGAAGTAGGCGTTGGCCTTGGTGGAGCGCTTGGAGCCGTCGATTTCATAAACCCCTTCGAGGGGGAATCCGCATTTCACGCCGAGGGCATGTATGCCGTCCTTGAGTTCGCCGTCCCGCATAGGCGTGAACTTGTTGAAGAGTGGTAGAATCAGCGAGGGGGCGAGATAAGTGAGTATGAGCTGAAAGGCGGTTACGAAGGCCCATGCCCAAAGCCATGCGTTCGGCACCTCTTGGAAGATCCAGAGAATACCGGCGGCTAGGGGTAGTCCGAGGAGGGCGGCGAGGGCGAGGCCTTTCACACGATCGGCGGCGAAGGTGGCAGGGGTGGATTTGTTGAAGCCAAATTTCTCCTCGATCACAAAGGTCTCATACCATTCAAAGGGCAGGGAAATTAGGTTCTGGGCGAGGAAAAGTGTACCGAGGAAGATGAGGCCGATCACAATGATATGTTCGGAGAGGGACCTAGTAAGGCGATCGAGGAAGGGGAAACCACCCAGCCACCAGAAGGCGAGCAGGATGGCGAGCGAGACACTGGCACGGAGGATATCGAAGCGGGAATTTACGGAAAGGTAGGCGCGGGCCTTATCTAGATTTTCCTGTTCCATGAGTCCCCCGAGCTCCGGTGGCGGAGTGCTAGGGAAAACTTTGAGGTTCAGAAGGGTAGCGATGAGCTCAAGGTTCCATAGCACGAAAAGCGAAATCACGATGATAAAAGCGAGGTAGTTCATAAAATTCAGAATTCAATATTCAAATCTCAAAATGCAACCGAGAAACTTGATCCCACAGATACCTACTGACCATTGCCTTCATGGAATTCTGAGATCTTGAATTTTCAGCGCTGGATGAGGTTGAAGATGGGGGGGGTGGATTCTTTCCAAACTAGGGCGTTGGTGACCGCGATGACGGCGTCCTCGTCGTCGCGGCGGTAAAAGGCGCCGCTGTTGCGGAGGCGGCGGGAGGCGAGGAGCATGGCGTTGAGCTCAGGTGCGATGCTTAGGTAGGAAAAAATAACCGCTACGGCGATCGCCAACAGGAAGACAGGGATCGCCCAGTTCGCGGGAACCCGGCCGACGATGATGCCGAGAATGACAATCATCAGGGAAAGGGGCGGGACGGCCATGCCGAAACGCCGGACGCCCTCGCGGGAGGCGGCGGCCTTCGGCTCGCGAGTTTTCCAGTCGGTAAGGGCCGCTTTACGCAGAGTTTCTGCGAAGATACGGGCGTCGCCGGAATTGGATGGAAGCGGATTCTCAGTGCCGAAGGTTTTTTCCCACAGCGTGGGATCGCAGGAGCATTGGCGTCGGCCTACGGAAGATAGGACGCGGAGACCCAGCCACCAGCGCGCGATAAATGCGGCGATAACGGGCAGAATGGCGATCAGGATGAGGAAACGAAACACGGTGAGGCAATGGAATTAGACAGGAAACCCGCTGAATGCACGCGAATGTGCGATCAATTATGCCTCGGGCTCAAGCTCGTCGTGACCGACAAGGACGGGAAGATGGTGATACACGACGCCTGAGGTTTTACTTCAAGCCATACACCTTCTCCGCGTTCCCCCGGTAGATTTTCTGGCGCACCTCGTCGGGGAGGTCGAGTTCCTCGAAAAAGGTGTAGTGCTGGTTCATCTGGCGATCCTTGCTGCCGAACGACCACCAGCCTTCGTCGGTGGCCCATAGGATCTTGTCCTGGTTGCGGATCAGGAACTCACGGGCGAATTTGCGGTCGCGGTTGAGGACTTGGACGACCACAGCTCCCGACATGTCGGCGTAGAGGTTCGGGTGTTCCTGGAGCTGGCGATCCGAATGTTGCAACTGCCGCCACCAGTAGGCGTGGGCGATGACCGTGCATTTCGGGAACATTTTCAGGACGCGATCCACGCGCTCCATGCCGGGCTCGACCATGTTCTTGTTCTGGTCGATGTGGAACATGACGGGCAGACCGACCTTTTCGCAGGCCTCGTAAAGCATCAGGTTTTTAGGGTCGTCGAACATCAGGTCCACCCCGTAATGCTCGCCGAACGCGATCGCGCCTTCCGCTTTTTCTTTTTCCAAAATGGCGACGGCCTGTGCGGCGGTCTCCACCTCGCCGGCATCGATGATGGCCATGCGGTCGATCTTGCCTTTGTAGGGCAGGAAATTGGCTAGCATGGTCGCGTGTTCCTCCTCGGTCTGCGGACGCGAGCCCTTGTGGTTGAGCGGGCTGACGATGCAGCGCTCGACGTTGCGCTCCTCCATCCACTTCGCCACCGCGCGGAGGCCGAGCGGCGTGACCGACATCGCGTGGACGTGGGGATCGATGAATTGGATGTCGGACGGCGGTTTGGGTGCTGGCGGGAGGGCGGCTTGCACGCGGAGCATTTCCTTGGCGTAACGTTCGCCTAACAGGAGCTGGCTCTTCGTGTCGAAATGCGTGCCGTCGGTGGTGGTGAGCCCGTCGGAACTGGCGAAGGCGGTGAGGTGGGTGGTTTCGGGGAGTTTCGCGATCTGGTCGTTGATGGCACAGGGCTTGTGGATCTGGCCGGCGATGAAGGGGAGGTTCGGGTCGTTAAAATCGGCGCGGAGATTTGCGACTAGGGTCTGGAGTTTTCCGAGGTAGGCATCGGCGGCTCCCTGGTCGCTTTCGCCCTGGTGCCAGAGGACACCCTTCAAAGTTCCGTCGTTGAGGGCGGCTTTCGTGCGTTTGCGCGCTTCCCGGTAAAGCTCGGATTTGCCGTTCCACTCGTCGATCTTGGTGCCGCCGCGGGCGTTGACGATGAGGCCGATCTTTGCGTCCTTGTCCTTGGCGAGCATTTCGCGGACGAACGAATAACCCGGCCCGAGCTTCTGCATGGCCAAGTCCTTGCGCACCGAGGAATGCCGGTTGAGCGGGTTGCCTGCGGGTTCCCATTTGCCCTCGCCGTTGAGAAGGTAGCAGCGGTCGATGATACCCTTGGCCTCCTCCGGGATCTCGGCTCGTCCGGCCATGTTCGACTGGCCGATGAGTAGGTAAATATGGAGATTTTCAGGCGGTCCCGATTCCTTAGCGGCTTGCTGGGCGTGGAAACGGGGCACCGCCAGCCCGAGGGCGAGTATGATCAGGAGATAAGGATATAGGCGGGACATGGGCAGTGGATGTGCGGGCGACAAAATGTCCCCCGGACGGACTGGGACTACAAGTCCCAGCCACGGATCACTTCTTCAACAGCTCCAGCATACCCTTGCCCATCGCCTCGCCGATCTGCATGTAGGCTCCGGCGTTCTGGTGGTAGTGGAAGCCTTGCTCCCTCGGGGATTGGGTGGGGTCGGGCATGAAATCGCGGGTATCGACGCTTTTCACGTTGCCCTTGAATTCGGGGTGTTTCGCCGGATCGCCGACGGCGAGCTGCGCCTCCGCGACGGTGAGGCCGGGGCCTTCACGGCCTTCATTGCCGCAGCCGGTGGCGACCAGGAAAGGGGCGTTGGGCACATCGAAATCCTTGCGGAGCGCCTTGATGAGGTTGACGAGGTTGTGCTCGTAGCGGCTGGCGGTGATTTCGCTGCCGGTATCCTTGTGGCCCTGGAACCATACGAACCCGGCGATCTCGTAGCCACGGCCTTCCCAGTGCGGGAAGGATTCGTCGAACTTCGCGAGCACATCCTCGGCGGCGTTGAAACAATCGTCGTATTGCTTGCCGGCGTACCAGTCGATGGGCTTGCCGTTCTTGTCGAGCCACTCGGCGGGCGGTTCGGTGGCGAGTCCCTTGGCGGGATCGGCGTCCCACATGTCGGGCTTGTCCTTGTAGCCAGCGATGATTTTCGGGGTTTTGTTGCCGCTTTTGTCGGGGACTTCCGCCAGATAGCGTTCGCTGCCAGGAGGGAGGAAATCCCATGCGAGGGAGCGGTTGCCTTGCGAGGCCTTGAGGATGAGGACGGGTTCCTCGAAGGCGTCGCCCATCGCCCAGCCGAAGGCGAGTTCAGGCCCGATCTGGCTTGCTCCGGCGCCGCAGCCGATGCCGAGCCATTTGTTGCCGGTGGCGGTGACGACACCCTTATACCAGACGTCATCGCGGGATTTCCAGTTCTTGTCCGCATCGATCAGGTAAGGGAACTTACCCTGGTGTTTCACAAGGGTGGTGAGCGTTCCCGGTACGTCCATGCGGGCATACCAGCCGAGGCTGGATGCGCCCTTGGTGAGGTAGGTGATCTTGAACGGAACCTTTTCGCCTCCGGTGAGCTTCACCTCTTTCCGGACGGCTTCACCGCCGGGTTGTTTGCTGTGCGCCTCGATGCCGTTGACGTTCATGATGCAGTGCTCGCTGTCACCGTAGCCGGGGCGGAACTCATAGACGCCGGTTTGCTTGGCGGCGAAAAATCCCCTGGCGATCCGCACATCGCCCTCGGGAAACGGGGTGGGTTCGGTGCCGCCGAAGCTGGCGAGCGGTTCCTTTTTCAGGGGTGTGAGCTTGTCGTAGTCCTTGGCGGCATCATAGGCGTCCTCATACACCGAGACTTCGACGTCGGTGCATTCGTCCGTCCAGCGCGTGCCTCCGGAATCGACCTGGCCGATGCCGACCATGTTCGACTGCCCGGCGAGGATGAAAACCTTGACAGGTTTTTCCGCCGCGAGAGTGGATGCGCTGAGGGCTGCGAAGGTGAGGAGTGATGACAAGGATGGTGATATCTTCATGGTGTGGGCACGGGTTGCGGTGAAATCTTCAGCAAGATGGGCGTGGAGGGGAGAAAAAACAAACGCCTCCTTGTGGCAAGGAGGCGTTTTGGAAACGGGCTGCACGGATAAAATCCGCCGCCACGTGCCGAACTAGCGGTGGCGACGGAGCAAGGCGAGCATGCCAAGGCCACCCAGAAGGGCGGCGGATGGCTCGGGAATCACGGTGCTGGTGCCCGTGAGGGTGAGGTTGTCGATGAACGTGTGCAGAGTGAGTGTGTTGTTATTGCCGCCAGCTGAGTCAGTAAATGTGAATGTGATGGTCCTATTGGTAAGGTCGCTCAGAAAGTTGCCGCCAAGGGTCATGCTAGCGGTTCCATCGAAAGTGCCTGCCGTGTGTGTCCATACATTCTGAGGGGCAAACGTCCCGCCAGAAACCGTGCTTGTAACCGTAAAGTTGGCAGGACTTGTGTCGCCTCGCACATTGCCGTAGCTAAAGCTGAATACCGTGAAATCGACGAAAACACCGATAGGAATTGTCAAGGTGAATGTGTGCGTGTCGGTATCCGCTTTCTTAACGGCCACCATCCGTCCTCCACTTATACCAATTTCACCAACAGGTGAAGTGGCCGTCCAATCGGATGCCGTGATGCCGCTGCTAAAATTGTTGGACGATGCAGCACTCGTAGCCGAGTCTGGAGCGTTATTTGTAAGGTCAACCAGCGCATCTCCAGCGCTGAAGTTATAAGATCGTAGCCGCGTGGCTTGAAACCGCGGTCACGCAGAGCGCGATAACTGGGAGAAGGAGTGATTTGATTTTCATGGATGTCGTCGCTTTGTGTTTGTTTGGATGTCGTGTCGGCGATTGGGTTAGCTGCGACGAGGGCTTCATAGCCTTCCGGAACCGCGATTCCCAACGGATTTCGTTCTAGCCACCTGTCAAAAAAGGACAGGTTCTGCGGCATGGGCGAGCTGCGTTTCCTGAGCAAGATCGAACTGGTGGCGGCGCACCTGCGTCCGGAGATGGAGGGCGGGCGCTGGGAGCTTGAGATTTCGGGGCGGCTGGAGCTGGCGGCGGAGGTGGGGATCAACGCGGAGAAGGCTCCGGCCGTGAAAGCGGCCGTGCGGAGGCTGCATGGCTACGGGCACCGTCGCATGGTCTTCCTCTCGCGGGAAGAACGCCGGAAGCCCTACCCGGCACCCATGGAACAGGCTTTTCTCGATGAGCTGGCGGCGCTCGGCATCAAGACAGGCGTCTACAATCTTCCGGACTGGGGAGACGATATCGCGGGCTTTTACCGCGGCTTGGATTCGCTTTTCCAGCACACCCCTCCTACCGCGCTCTTATTGGTGGAGGCGCGGTTGTATATCGCCGCGCAGCAGCATCTTGCGCGGCGGGGGATCATCGCGCCCCGGGATGTCTCGCTGGTCTGCGATGATCCCGATGTCGCGTTCTCTTGGTGCCTGCCGGTCGTTTCCCACTTCCACTGGGATCCCCGCCCAGTCGTCAGCCGGGTGGTGAGGTGGGTGGAAAATGTGGCGCGGGGCAAGGTGGATCGTCGTCAGAGTCTGGTTCCCGCAGAGTTCGTGGAGGGCGGGACGATCGGACCCGTGGCGCGGCAGGGACGATGATGGCGGCGGCACTCCGTCGCGGCAAGAAAACGCCCGCCTCCATGGGGAAGCGGGCGTTTCGGTAAGTTTGCTTCGGCATGGCGGATGCAATCCGCCGCCACGTGCCGGATCAGCGGCGGCGGAGGAGCATCAGCATGCCGAGGCCGCCGAGAAGGGCGGAGGAGGGTTCGGGGATGGCGGTGAAGTTGAGAACAATATCCGTGTTGCCATCCGCCAGATTAACGCTGAAGGCACCACCACCCAATGCATTCGAGAAACCAGCGGTTCCGTTGAATGCACCGGTATTGATCGCGAAATCCGAGGCGTCGAATCCAGTGATGGCCGTGCCTGTCGAGAACAAAGTCCAGCTGTAGTTCAGCGTGTTATTGAAGCCAGTAGCATTGCCATTCACATCAGGACCGAGACCGGAGAGGCTCCAGAGGTTGATGTTGTAGGGATTCGATGTGGTGAGAAGGGAGAGATCCAGCGTGGCACCGTTTACGAGGTTGACGGTGTCGTAACCGCTTCCTGCCGTCCCGGCAGCGTTGTGAACCTGCCAGTTCAGATCACCATTGAGACCAAGCCGAAGGGCGCCTCCGTCTTGTGTGAGCGTGCCGGGGCTATTGCCCGGGGAGAGAGTGCCATTGGCAACCACGGTCTTGCCTGTGGCAAGAATCGTGCCAGCGCCCGTGAGCGTCTGAGTGGCACCGACCGTGAAAGTCGTGGGAGTCATGCCCGTCACGCTCAGGGTGGCGGCAGAAGCCACGTTGATCGTCGAACTGTTGGCAATCAGGCCACCAGCGGATAGTGCGAGTGTGCCTGTGCTGACTGTTGTCGCTCCAGTGTAGGTGTTGGCGGCGGTAAGTGTGAGTGTGCCTGCACTCTGTTTGGTGAGTCCACCACTTCCCGTTCCAGCGGTGAGGGATTTGGCGATGGTGGTGTTGAAATTATTGGTATCGATGATGGCACCGCTGCTTTGAACGACTGCATTGGTAATACCTGGTGTGATAAGAGTGCCTGCCGCTCCAGCGCGCAGTGTTCCGCCGTTAAAATTTACGTTGGATGTGACATTAGGACTACCATTTACTTGATCAAACTCCTGCATTGTGGTTAATGTGGTTATCCCACCATTTAAATTAAGGGTGCCAGTAAGTAAATTGTTTGCAGCACCGAAGCGCAGTTCACGGCCTGTGAAAGTTCCACTGTTGATAGTCAGGTTGCCTACAGTGTTGTCACCAGCTAAGCCTAATTGAAAAATCGTATTCCCGCTGGTATTGATGTAGTTGCCGCCGTCGATGGTCAAGCTGCCGGTGCCGCCTTGGTGTCCAACAATATCCGCTCCTCCAGTCTGACGGCTATCAAAGGTGCCGCCAGTGATAATCATGGAACCGTTAGTGGTACTGCCGATAACCAGAGCGCGGAGAGTAGTACCGGAATAAATCGTGGTTCCTTGGTTTGCGGTATAGGTGAGAGGCCTTGCTGCATTCGCATTTTGGACGTTTAAGCGGGAATTCGATGTGCCGCCGGTTGGCGCAGGGCCAGCAATAAGCCCGCTGCCTGTGGGGGCCCAGTTCGACACGGTGCCGAAGGTGGTGTCCGTCGTGCCGTTCCATTGGAAGGTGGTCTGTGCGCCCGCGCTACCGATGGCAGCGGCCAGGGTGGAGCCGAGGAGGAAGTGGCGGAGACGGAGAGATGACTTAATTTTCATGGTTGGTTCCGGGTGTGTTTTGTTTGTAGTGGGATGTACACAGGCGGGTGAAATTCGTTGGCTACCCCTCACTTAAGGCAGCTCGATCAGATAGTCATCAAATTTCATGCTGGCCACCTGTCACAAAAAAGGTCAGGTTTTCCCCATGAGTGAGCTGCAAATCCTGAGCAAGATCGAACAGGTGGCGGAGCACCTCCGGGCGGAGCTGGCGGGCGGGCGCTGGGAGGAGGCGATGCCGGGGCGGCTGGAGCTGGCGGCGGCGCTGGGGATCAACGCGAAGACGGTGGAGGAGGCGCTGCGGCTGTTGGAGAAAGAGGGTGTATTGGCAGGTCAGGGGGCGGGGCGGCGGCGGCGGATCGCGGCGGTGAACAAGCCCAGCAGGTCGGCCTTGCGTGTGAAGATCCTGGCTTACGAACCCAGCGACAGGAGCCATCTCATGTTCAACAATATACTGCACCGCCTGCAAGAGGGCGGGCATGAGGTGGCGTTTGCGGAAAAGTCCCTGCAGGATCTGGGTATGGATGTGAAACGTGTGGCTGCTCATGTAAAAGCTAGCGCCGGGGATGTCTGGTTGGTGTGCGCCGGTTCACGCGAGATACTCGAATGGTTTGGGGCTCGGACGGAGCCTAGCTTTGCCCTTGGCGGGCGGTCCGTGGGTCTGCCGATCGCCGGGGTGAACGCGGAGAAAGTTCCGGCGGTAAAAGCCGCCGTGCAGCGACTTTATGATTACGGGCACCGCCGGATGGTCTTCCTGTCGCGGGAAGAACGCCGCAAGCCCTACCCGGCGCCCATGGAACAGGCGTTTCTCGACGAGCTGACAGGGCTCGGAATCACGACAGGCGCTTACAACCTGCCGGACTGGGGGGATGATATCGCGGGCTTTTACCGCAGCTTGGACGCGCTTTTTCATCATACTCCTCCCACCGCGCTATTTTTGTCGGAAGCTCGCTTGTATGTCGCCGCCCAGCAGCACCTTTCTCGGAGGGGGATCATCACTCCCCGCGATGTCTC
>CAMBQC010000067.1 GCA_945869855.1 Prosthecobacter debontii | reverse complement strand
CCGGCCTTTTCGGCGGAGCTGTTGCCAACCCCGCCACCGCCGTCGCCCGCTTGGTATCCTCGCTCCACCTTCCTGATGGCACGGTCGCCATCGAGGGCTTCTACGACGACGTCCGCCCGCTCGAAGCGTGGGAACGCGAAATGTGGGCGAAAGTTCCCGGCGTTTCCGACGAGGACTACCTGAAAGTCACCGGCTCCCCCGCCACCTTCGGTGAACCCGGCTACAACTCCGCCGAGCGCGTCTTCGCCCGACCCACCGCCGAGGTGAACGGCATCGGCGGCGGCTATCAGGGCGAGGGATCGAAAACCGTCATCCCCGCCGAGGCTTTCGTGAAATTCTCCTTCCGCCTCGTCCCCGACCAGAATCCGAAAACCATCCTCCAACAGGTCAAAAAACACCTCGAAAAACACTGCCCGCCCAGCGTGAAACTGGAAATTGAGATCGGCCACGACGGCAAACCCTACGCCTGCGATCCGCATTCCGATTTCGGGAAAGCCGCCCAGCGCGCCCTCAAACGCGTCTTCCCCGGCGAGCCGATGCTGATCCGCGAGGGCGGTTCCATCCCCATCGTCCAGGCCTTCCGCGACATCCTCGGAGTGGACACCCTCCTGCTCGGCCTCGCCCTCGCCGACGCCCATATCCATTCCCCTAACGAGAATTTCCCCATCGAAAACTTCCAAGCCGGCATCAGGCTCAACCAAGCCTTGCTGGAGGAGCTGGCAGCAAATGCTTCTTGATGACGCGGCTCAATGTATTACCGTTCAGGGAAACGCTAGCCGACTTTCCATGAACTACCTCTTGGATGTCAATGTGTTGGTCGCCTGGATCACCTTCTCTCCAAGCAGCACAACCGCCACCGCTTCCTCCCCGACGATCCCTCCTCCCGCAGAGACTTTCCCGCCTGGTGCGGAAATCACAAACACACCACCGACGCCCACCTTCTCGCCCTCGCGGAAAAGCACGGACTCCAGCTTTCCACCCTCGACACCGACATCCCCGGCGCGTTCGTCATCCCGGAATGAGCTCCCTGATCCGGCAAGGTTTCGAGATAATCCCCATTCCTCTCTATTCAGCGCGTCCCCCAAGCGCCGCCGCATCCTCCATTTCAAATACGCACCCACCCTTGCCCCCGACGCTCGACTAGCCTGGCACGAATCCTCTTCCATTTTCATCTGATCCCTTCTTACATCCGCCTCCATCCGCGTTTTAATGCCCTTCAGGGTGCATCTGCGGTTGAAAAATTCTTCCCCACTACCCCAGTCTTCCGCTGATCAATGATCACTCGGCACTAGCCAATTCTTCACCATGTCAGAATCACCCAAATCCGATTTCATCCGAGACATCATCGCCGAAGACCTCGCCTCCGGGAAACACTCCACCACAATCACCCGTTTCCCGCCCGAGCCGAACGGCTACCTCCACATCGGGCACGCAAAGTCGATCTGCCTGAACTTCGGCATCGCCAAGGAACATCCCGGCGCGAAGTGCCACCTGCGCTTCGACGATACAAACCCCGAGAAGGAGGAAACGGAATATGTGGAGTCGATCAAAGCCGATGTGAAATGGCTAGGCTTCGATTGGGGTACGGATCTTTATTTCGCCAGCGATTACTTCGGTTTCTTCTACGATTGCGCCGTCCACCTGATCAAAAACGGCCTCGCCTTCGTCGATGAGGAAAGCCCCGAGGAAATTAAGCTGCATCGCGGCAACGTCCAGACACCCGGCACCCCGTCGAAATTCCGCGACCGCTCCATCCAGGAAAACCTCGACTTGTTCGAAAAGATGCGGACCGGAGGTTTCAAGGAGGGCGAGGCCGTCCTGCGCGCGAAAATCGGGCTGACCTCCTCGAACATGAACATGCGCGATCCGGTGCTTTACCGCATCATGCACGCCCACCACCACAACACCGGCGACGCCTGGTGCATCTACCCGATGTACGATTTCGCCCATCCGCTAGAAGACGCGCTCGAGCACATCACCCACTCACTCTGCACCCTGGAGTTCGAGAACCACCGCCCGCTCTATGATTGGTTCATCGAAAACTGCCCGGTTCCATCGAAGCCACGCCAGATCGAGTTCGCGCGGCTCAGCCTCACCTACACGATCATGAGCAAGCGTAAGCTGCTGCAGCTCGTCACGGAGGGCCACGTAAGCGGCTGGGACGATCCGCGTTTGCCCACCCTCTCCGGCATCCGCCGCCGCGGCTATCCCGCCGCCGCCATCCGCCATTTCTGCAAACGCATCGGCATCACGAAATACAACGGCACCAGCGATGTCGCCCTCCTCGAGCACGACATCCGCGACCACCTCAACGCCACCGCCCCCCGCCGCATGGCCGTGCTCGATCCGCTGAAAGTCGTCATCGAAAACTTCGCGGACGAACCTACGGTAAACCTCGTAGTTTCCAACCATCCGCAGGACGAATCCTTCGGCGAGCGAGAAGTCTCCTTCTCACCGGAAATTTTCATCGAGCGCGAGGACTTCCAGGAAATCCCCGAGAAAAAGTATTTCCGCCTCGCCCCGGAAAAATACGTCCGCCTGCGCGGCGGCCCGATCATCCAATGCACCGGCTTCGAAAAGGACGACGCCGGGGAGATCACCTTGGTCCGCGCCGCGCTTCTCCCGGACACCACCGGCAAGGATTCGCCCGAAGGCGTTGTCTGCAAAGCCGCCATCCATTGGGTCGATGCCGCCACCGCCGCCGATGCGGAAGTGCGCCTCTACGACCGCCTCTTCACCGTGGAGGATCCCGATGCGGCGGAGGGAGGTTTCCTCTCCGTCATCAATCCGGATTCCGTGACAACCGTCACTGCGAAGATCGAAGCGTCGTTGCTCCACGAAGCTGCCGATTACGCCTGCCAGTTCGAGCGCAACGGATATTTCATCGCCGACAGCAAAGACCACATCCCCGGCGGGCAAGCCGTCTTCAACCGCACGGTCGCCCTCAAGGATTCGTGGGCGAAAAGCCGTTAGATTGATCGCCGCTCAAACCAGCACCATCGCCAGCGCGGCGACCATCAGTGCGGCTCCCAGCAACTGCCTCCAGCCCAACGCGGATTTCGCACGGCTTGTCACCGCCCACACGAAGAAAACCGCCATCACACCGCGCGTGCTGTAGGCGATGTTGCTCAGCGCCGGTTCCGCATATCGGCTGAAGGCTATATTTACCAACAGAGCCTGCACGCCGAGCGTAAGTCCGGCTCCCAGCGTCGGCCAAGACGTCGCACGCGCGCAAAGCATCGATTTCACATCGCGCCAACGCGGGAGCAGCATGCACAGCGAAAGCGTGCCCGCCGTGATCATCATCAGGATCAGCCAACGCGCCGCTCCGCTCTCATGGTTCTTCCATCCGGTC
Organism: Prosthecobacter debontii; assembly: GCA_945869855.1. Classification (GTDB taxonomy): domain Bacteria; phylum Verrucomicrobiota; class Verrucomicrobiia; order Verrucomicrobiales; family Akkermansiaceae; genus Luteolibacter. The sequence goes on along the minus strand of CAMBQC010000067.1, from coordinate 8,050 downwards.
AGGAAGTCGTTCGTCCCGAAGAACATGCAGGCCAGCAGCGTCAGGCCCAGCGTCGCGCGGTTCGCCTTCCAGCGCTCCGCCGTGGCACCGGTGACCAGATAAACCGCCAGCGCCGCGAGCATCGCCCCGCCGAACAGGCCCGCCCCCGCTTTCTCCAAGCCGACGCTCGCGGAAAGCGTCGCCACGATCAGCACCTTGAAACCCAGGGCCGAGGAATGGACCACCAGATCCCCCTTCCTCACCGACTGTACGGAAAACCACTGCCCCCAGAAAAACAGGAACCCGTTCAGCACCGCCAGCGCATCGTTCGGCCTGAACGGGATGCTGAAATCCGGCCGCAGATACACCGAGAACACCGCCAGCGTCAGGAGGTTCGCGAAACCCAGCACCACGCTCATCCGCACGCCGTGCCGCGTCGCCCTCTGCACCATCGCCCCAAGCAACGGATGCAACGCCGCGCCCAGCAAAGGCAATCCCACCGCTCCCGATATCGCGTCCACAGCCAGCCGCTAACCCGCCCACGACCGCCGGTCAAGGCGAGGCTGGGACTTGCAGTCCCAGATGTCCGGGGGACATCCTGTCGCCCGTCATTCTCATATTTGCCCCTTGGCTTACCCCGCGTCCACCACCGATCCTCCCCCTATGAAAAACGACATCGAGCGCATCCTGGTGGACGAAGAAATCATCGAGCGCCGCCTCGACACCATGGCGAAGGAGATCGAGCGCGATTTCCCCGCAGGACCCATCGTCGTCGTCATCCTTTTGAAAGGTGCGCTCGTCTTCGCCGCCGATCTCCTGCGCCGCATCCCGCGCGAGCTGTCCATCGAGTGCCTCAACGTCGCCAGCTACCACGGCGGCCTCGAAAGCTCCGGCAAGGTCGATTTCCTAGATCGGCATTTCCCCGAAGTGAAGGGAAAACACATCATCCTCCTCGACGATATCCTTGACACCGGCCGCACCCTCGCCGCCGTCGCCCAGCGACTCAGGGAAGAGGGAGCCTCCGCCGTCCACACCGGCGTGCTTCTCGCCAAGGACAAGAAACGCGCCGAGGAGGTGGAGGCCGATTACGTAGGCTTCGCGATCGGGGACGAATTCGTCGTCGGCTACGGCCTCGACTACAAAGGCAAGTATCGGAACCTACCTTACGTCGGCATCCTGAAACTCTCGGCCGCGACGTGAACCCGAGAAAGTGGTCGGGACGGCCAGATTCGAACTGACGACATCCTGCTCCCAAAGCAGGCGCTCTACCAGGCTGAGCTACGTCCCGTGACGGGGCGGGGAAACTGATCCAACGTCCGCGCCAACGCAAGCACTTTCATGGCACCCGCAAAAATTCCGCTTCACAATCCGATGCTGCGCGTGAGCCTCGCTAAAAAAGTTTCTTTACTCCGGTGCAGACATCGGTGAATTTGTTCTCAAGAACACTGTTCACTGAACCATGGCACACAACCTAACAACACGACAGATCGAGATCCTCGACTACCTCCGCAAATCGCAGCGCGAAACGGGCATCATGCCTTCGACGCGCGAGATCCAGCATTACTTTGGCTTCGCCAGCCAAACGGCGGCAATGAGCCATCTCAGGGCCCTTGAGAAAAAAGGCGTGATCCAGCGCCTGCCCGGCAAAGCACGCGCCGTCGTTTTCCCCGAGGATCTCGATCGCGCCGAAATCTGCGACATCCCGGTTTACGGGCGCATCGCCGCCGGTTTCGGGGAGGATCAGCAGCAGGAACAGGAAGGTTGCCTTTCCATCGATGTCGCTTCCCTTGGGGTTACTCGCAAGCGGGATACCTTCGCCCTGAAAGTCCGCGGCGACTCGATGATCGACGCCCACATCTGCGATGGTGATACCGTCGTCCTCGAACGCCGCGAACCTCGCAACCATGACATCGTCGCCGCTCTCATCGACGGCGAGACCACCTTGAAGCGCTTCATCCAGGAGAAAGGCAAGACCTACCTCCGCGCCGAGAACCCGCGTTTCCCGGATCTCATCCCCGTGGGCGAGCTCATCGTCCAAGGTGTCCTCGTCGCCCTCGTTCGGAAAGCCGCGTGAGCTGGTTTATTTCCCGAATCCGGGATCTCCCCCCGGCGTATCCACCACTCCGAGAAGCAGGACTAGTATATGGCCGTTAGCCAGGATATCACCGACAACCTCACCGCCCGTGAAAAGAAAAACGCCACCCTCATCAAGCGCTACGAGAACTACGATGCGGAATACTACGACTCCTACGCCTCCTTCGGCCGCTAACCGCCCGAATCTTTCCTCTCGAAACCCCGCGCGATCCCATCCATCCTCCGCGCATGGATGATTTTGAAAGCAAGGTCAGCGAGGCGATGGCCGCGCCGCAAAATCAAGGTGAGATGGCGGATGCGGATGCCGTCGGCACGGTCGGCTCGCCGGAGTGTGGGGACATGATGCGGATGTGGCTCAAGTTCACGGAGAAGGACGGGAAAAAGGTCATCGACCGCGCCTCCTTCCAGGCCTTCGGCTGCCAGACGGCGATCGCGGTGGCGTCCGTCGCCACCAAACTGTTGCAGGGGAAAACAACCGAGGAAGCACGCCACCTCAGCGCCCAGGATCTAGCCGGAGATCTAGGCACCCTTCCTCCCATGAAAATCCATTGCGGCCAGCTCGTGGAAGGCGCTCTCCGCAACGCCCTCGACCCGACGGATTCCCCCGCACCCAAGCCGCAAAACTCACTCATCGGGGAAATCCAGTCCGCGAAACCCCAAGGCATCCGTATCGTCCCGATCACCGATTGACTGGCCGCTACGATTTTTTTCCGAGAATCCGATAAACAACGACCGGAAACGGCGTTTCAAATGATTAACCCGATCCCCTTGTGCTAGAACTCAAAGACGTATGTTTCACGATCAAGAAAGACGGCGAGGATGTAAACCTCGTCGATCATGTCTCGATCCAGGTGCCCAAAGGCCACTTCATGGCCATCGTCGGCCCTTCCGGATGCGGAAAAACGACGCTCCTAAAAACCATCGCCGGCCTCAACCCGGAATCCGACGGAGCGCTTTTCTGGCAAGGCCGCAACCTCTCCGAAGACGGTGACTTCTCCCCTTCCGAGATCGGATACGTCCCCCAATTTTCCATCGCCTATGACCCGCTCACTGTCGATGAATCCGTCGAGGCCGCCACCCGCCTCCGTGTAAGAACCCGCGACACCGCCGAACTCGACCATCGCATCGACCGCGTGCTCGAGGAAACCGGGCTCGAAGCGATCAGCGACCGCACTGTGAAAGTTCTTTCCGGCGGGCAGAAGCGCCGCCTCGGCTTGGCGATGGAACTCGTCTCCGATCCAAAGATCCTGCTCTGCGACGAAGTCACCTCCGGACTCGACCCACGCTCGGAGCGCGAGATCGTCCGCCTACTGCACGACCTTTCGCGCAAAGACGGGCGCATCGTCCTTTCCGTCACACACTCCCTCGCGCACCTCGAGCTTTACGATTCCATTCTAGTCCTCCACGAAGGCCGCGTCGTATTCCACGGCCCGCCGGAGCGCCTGAACCACTATTTCTCCGTGAAGGACACCGAGGAAGTCTACCCGCGGCTCACCGCCCAGCCCTCCGAGCGTTGGCAGGCCTCGTGGATGAAGCATTCCGTCTCCTACTACGGGATGCTTGAGAAAACTCGCGAGCGGCTCATCGCCTCGGGAGACCTTGTCCTTGAGCAGCCTAAAACCCCCGCCGATCCTGATGCGGAAGAATCTGTCGAAAATGACGCTCCGCAGGAAGCCCGCCTGCCCGGGTTTTTCTCGCAATTCTCCACTCTGCTCTCCCGCCGCTGGCGGATCTTCTTCCGGGACCGTGCTCAGGTGTTTCTCCAACTCGCCATCCTTCTCTGCTTTCCCGCCCTGGTCACCCTCTTCAGCGACAAAGCCGACGGAAACATCCGGCGCTACTCCGATGTCCGCCAAGACAACATGGCCGCCGAGATCCAGGAGCAGCAATCCGTCCGAGCGGACCAAGCGAAAGTCGGCTCCGCGATCTCCGGCATCATCATGTTCCAGGTCGTCCTGCTTGCCCTGATGGGCTCCAACAACTCCGCCCGTGAAATCGCGGGCGAGCGCCCCATCTACGAAAAAGAGAAATTCGGAGGCTTGAGGCCGTCCGCCTACCTGTTGTCGAAGATCGCGTTCCTCTCCTGTTTAGTGATCGCCCAGTCGCTCTGGATGGCGTTTTTTGTAAACCTCTTCGGAGCCTTCCGCGGCGAGTTTGTAGAGCATATCATATTCCTCCTGCTCATCAACGCGGCGATGACCTCCGTCTGCCTAGCCATTTCCGCTCTAATGCGTACCGCCGAACAGGCGTCGCTGCTTTCCATTTATCTTGTCGGCTTCCAGCTTCCTCTCTCCGGTGCTGTCCTCGCCTTGCCGGAACACATCGAGGTCTTCACCCGCCCTTTTATTTCCGCCTATTGGGCATGGTCGGGCTCCGTCGAGGCGCTCGGATCACAGGTTCACGGCGCGGTGAAATCCGTCATCGACACCTCGCTTTCCAACCAGGAGGCCTGCATGTTCACCTTGGCCGTACACATCACCGTCGCGCTTTCCCTCGCGTGGATCGGCACCCGCCGCCCCCAATGGGAATAACCTTCCCATCGCCGTGCACTCGCTTATCATCTGCTGCAATACCATCCACTACCCTTCATTGAAGTTTCAAGTTTAACGCTTAACGTTTCATTTACCAATGGCCCGCCGCGCAAGTTCCAGCACCAATCCCATCCTGATTATCGGTATCGTCCTGGCCGTAATCGCCGTCATTTTCGGAGGGAAATTATTCATGACGAAAAAGAAGAAATCCTTCACCGACATAAACCCACTCGTCGTCCAAGATCTACTCGACAACGGCAACAGCCTCCGCAACAACGAATACTTAATCGAAGGGAAAATTGACGAACGCTTCTTCCGCGATGGAAATACCTCCTCAGTCGTAAGCATCCGTATGAAGGCGGAATCCGGCGAGGAGATCGTGCCGGTAATGATCCCCGCCAAGTTCAACAAGCTGAACATCGAGCGCGAGCAGCGCTACGCTTTCAAAGTCCGCTTCGAGCAAGGCGGCATCCCTGTCGCGACCGACATCAGCCGCCTCTGAAAACCCGTCCCGCCCTATCACTTGAAATTACAAAGATGAAAACGCTGCCCCTATTTCTCGTTCTCTGCCTTGTATCGCAGCTATTCGCGCAGGTTTACACACCGCCTGCCAACGGCGGAACGCCTGCCCCCGCAGTGCCCATTGACAACAGCCCAGCTCCAGCCAAACCAGCCCCGGCCTCCCCTCTCGGACAGGAAATCCCGATGCTTGATCCCTCGGCAGAGACGATCACGGTCGGTGGTGTCGCCATCCCCCTGGGTGACAACCGACTCCTCAAGGCGCGTTTCGAGAAATACCTCAGCCAACCGCCGGAAACCGACGCGGATGCCGCCGAATACCGGAAGAATGTATCGGATATACTTGGTGCCATCTCCCCCTTCCGAAGCGGCGGCCCCGACCTCTACTCAGGTTTCAAGCTCCTGCCAGCCGCCTCATCCTATCCCGGCGACGCGAACCTGTGCATGTCCCTCGCCGAGTCCATCTACATGGCCATGCTCGCAAAGAACAACTCGGAAGCCCTGAACAAGCTCAACAAATCCATGGATACCGAAAAAAAGGCGATCATGGCACAGGCCGATTGGGATGCCCGCAACGACAGGGACAAATCCTTGGGCGATAGCGGCGGCGCTGCGGGCGGTGCGGCAGGCGGCGGTGCCCAGGGCGGCGGCCAGGGACGGAGGAACAACGCCCCCGCCACAAATCCCGGCGCGGGGACGAACTCCCTCAAATACGAGGATACCCTCCGCCGCATCGCCGAAATCGAGGCCTTGAAAAAGGTCAACAACATCCAGACCGAGGCGCAGACAATACGCACCAAGGCGCAATACCAGGTCACGATGGTTCAGTGGTTTGTCCAGCGCCGCTATGAACACGTGCTGATGGCCGCGCGCTTCTACAACCAGATTTGGAAGGACGGGGACCAAACCCTCCGGGTCGACAAGAATTCCGATGTTTCGAAGCTCTTCTCGGAATCCCTCGGGGTATCCCCCACCGTTGCCTCGCTCGACTCCCTTTCCAACGAGGCCATCCGCGAGGTAGCCAAATACATCGAGGCCTTCGATCTCATGCTCTCCCGCGACGAGCTCCACTCCGCCTCGCAGCGGCTCATGGAGGCCTACGCGCTCGGCGAATACCTCGGCCCCGTGGCCACCCTGCCATTGGAGAAGAAACTCCGCGTCGCCGCTTATGTGCGTGATCTACACGAACTCTACGGCACACTCCAGGCTCGTGATTACGTCAAAGGAAAGGAACTCACCACCCGCCTCAAGACCCTCGCGAAGGATTTCCCCTCCTCCAAGGTCGACTCCGCCATCGCGGCCTACACGCTCGCCTCCGACCTCGCCATCGAGGAAGCGAAATCACACCTCCTCGCCCGGAATTCCGACAAGGCGGCCGAGAAAATCAAGGCCGCCACCGAAATCTGGCCCACCAATCCGAAACTCCAGGAGTTCCGTGATCTCGTATCCAACTCCGGCGGTGTCGTCACCGCGCGCAATGACTTTGACCGCCTTCTCTCCGAGGGCAACTACCGGGAGATCGCGAAACGGCAGTACGAATTTGCCCCCGCCATCCAAGGCGACGCCACACGCGAGGATGCCTTCAAACAGATCATGGGGAACCTCAAGGAGATCGAGGAATCCATCGGCAAGGCGACCGAGTTCTCCCGCATGGGCCAGAACTACGGCGCGTGGGAACAGCTCGCCGAAATCCGCGAACGCTTCCCCGACGATCCAAGGCTCGGCCGCGAGTTGGAACTCCTCGCACCGAAAGTCGCCGATTTCACCCTCGCCCTCGACAAGGCCCGCCAGTTCGAGAGCCGCACTCCCAAGCAAACCGGTTCAGCCCTGACTTGGTATCTCAAAGCGCGATCGATTCACCCCTCTTCGGAACAGGCGGACAAGGGCATCCAACTCATTCTCGACGAACTACTACCTTCACAGTAGTTTCAGGTCAAGCGGTGGTTAATTACCCAATCTCTCAACGAACTCGTCGAGGAGCGCCTTGAGGCGGGCTTCGGCAGCGATTTTTTTCGGCTCGTCGAAGCCGATCCAGATCGCGGTGGAGCCGCTGGGACCGAGGCGCAGGGTCCACGCGTCGCGCTCCGAGCCGGTAGCGCCGGTGAAGCAGCGCGTTCCGGAGCGGCTTTGCAGGACGGCCACCGCTTCGCGCGCCGCCTGTTCACCTAACACACCAGCAGCTGCTGTTTTCGCGCGATAAACCACATTCCCCTCGGAATCCTCAATTCGGGAAATGAAATGGGGCTTCGGTTTCCTGCCCTTGTTTCCGAGAGTGGCCAAGCCCACTGACATTTCCATGGGAGTGGCCGCGACCGCGCCGCGGAAGAGATCCTCCGTTGTGAGGAAGGGCCCAGTGATTCCGCAGCGCTTCGCCAGCCTCTCCACCTCCAGCGGGCCGATCTGCCTGCCGGTCTGGACCGGCTTACCCGCGAAAACCAGTTTTCCACGTTCCGCTGCGGCTGCGGCTACGAAAGGCTCGAACGCGGATCCCAAATCGCGCTTCGAGCGGCTGCGGTCATAGCGCGAGTCAGCAAAATCACGCCCGCCGATCAGTGCGAGCACCCCACCAGATTTCGTCTCCGTTGTGACGGCCGCGAACTGCACATACTCGGCCTCATCGCCCATCTCGTGCGCACTGATTTTCGGATGTTGCCAGCCTTTTTCAGACTCAAGATTCACCACCGCGCGGGCGAGTTCGGACTCCAACCGCGCTTGCCAACCGATATCGATCGTGGTGTGGACATGAATGCCGCCAAGGGTGAGGTTTTCCCTTTCCATGATCTTTTCAAGTTCCCACCGCACTTGCCGCAAAGCGTAGGAGGGGGGACGGCCGGTTTGTCCTTCTTTCACAAGCCGAATTTCCGTGGACTTCACATCATCCGCTCGTTCCTCTGTGAGGGAGCCAGCCGCAACCATTCGCCCTAGCG
>CAMBQC010000066.1 GCA_945869855.1 Prosthecobacter debontii | reverse complement strand
ACAATCGAGGACGCGGAGGTCTTTGGACATCTTCGCGACCTCCATGTGTGCCTGAAGCTGATCAAGGTAGAGTCCGGTTTTCTGGCCGTCGATGAGGTCGATCTCATAGGTCAGGCCGTTGGCAACGACCGTGAAAGCGCCGGGGGTTTCGCCGTGGAGGAGTTCAATGCCCGGTTCCATGCCCTCGGCCTTGCGGGAGGGTGAATCGTTGCGGAGGACGATGGATTTTGGGGAAAGCAGCTCAATGAGGGCGTCGCGGATCAGCTCTTTGCGCATGTCCATCGCGAGTGTGAGGGTCTGGACGGAAAGGTGGTCGCCGTAGCGATCCACGATCAGGCCGGGGATGCCGTCGGATTCCGACCAGACGAGGCGGCAAAGCGTTTCATCGAGGCCTTCAGTTTCCGCGCGGAGCTTGATTGCTTGGCGGATGCGGCGGGTGAAAAAGTCGAGATCGAGATCCTGGCGGCGGCGGGAAAAGCGGCGCGCAACGATCTGCGAGGCGGGATTGTAGATCGCGGAGCCGAGCGGCCTGTCGCGGAAATCCTTGAGCGTGATCACATCTCCCGGCTGCGGATTGCCGAAGGATTTCTTGATTTCGGTGGCGTAAACCCACTCGTGGCCATGGAAGATTCGAGCGCGTGGGGCGATGATGAGACCGGGCATGGGGAAACCTTAAATTTTAAACTTTAAACTCCAAGTAAGAAGAACTGTCCATCTATGAACCTTCAACTTACAGCATAAGAGTATTGGTTTTTCTGACAAAAGAACATCCTCCTAACAGGTAATCTTCGCATCCTTTCCATCTACATGAATCTACGTCTATCTGTGGTTGATTTCCCTTCGTTTTATTTAGGTAAGGGACGCCGGTGTAGCGAGTCCGAGCCGTAGAGTGCGATCGCCAGCCAGATCAGGCCGAAGGAAAGTAGGCGCAAGGTGGTCATCGGTTCGCCGTAAATTTTCCAGCCGATAAAGAACTGGATAGTCGGCCCGATGAACTGGAGTATGCCAAGAGTGCTGAGGCGGATGTTGCGGCTTGCGAAGGCAAAAAGCAGCAGCGGCACGGCGGTGACAATTCCTGTCCCTGAGATAAGCAACGCATGCAGCCAGCTTTCCCCAAACGCTTGCGTCACGCTGGAATGCGCCATGAAAAGCCACGCCAACGCGAAGGGAGCCAGCACAGTCGTCTCCACCACCAATCCATCGAGCGCACCCAGCGGCGAACGTTTCCTGACCACCCCGTATAACGAAAAGGAAATCCCAAGAGCCAACGCAACCCACGGGAAATGACCGACGCCCGGCATCTGCAACAAGACTCCGGAAAACGCCGTCGCGATGGCCGTGAGCTGCAGGCGGCTGTGTCTCTCGCCAAACCACAGCGCCCCGAAGAGCATGTTTAAAAACGGGTTGATGTAGTAGCCCAGCGCGCCCTCGATCATGCGGTCGTTCAGCGTCGCCCAGACATAGAGAAGCCAGTTTCCCGCGATCAGCGCTCCGGAAAGGAAATGCCATGCGATCACCCTGCGATCCGCGCTGATACCTTTTCTCCTCAATAGCAGCAGCGGCCACAGCGCGAGGAGCGTCCAGCAAGTCCGCTGCGCCACCAAGCTCATGGCACCCATGAACTCGAGCTGTTTCCAATAGACCGGCAAGCCCCCCCATATCCCGAAGGCCACAATCCCCGCCGATAAACCTTTCACGCCACCCGTCACGCCTTCCGTTAGTCCGCCGCCACCCGCTTGGCAATATCGCCCTACAAGATTTCATGTGATTCGCGGAGCCTACCGGTAATCCGTCAAAAATATCGAGTTTACGCACCCCGGCAATAGCCCGGCATGCGTATCCGTTCCGCTTGTGGTTTGACGTTTGGAAATCGCGGCTTATGGAAAGGTGCATGGATCTCTCCAATTTTAGAAAAGAATACTCCGCCCGGGGACTGTGCCGCGAGGATCTAAGCGACGACCCCACGGATGTTTTCGCAACATGGTTCCAGCAGGCGACGGAACTCCATGTCCACGAACCGAACGCGATGACCCTCGCCACCGTTTCACCCGATGGTGTCCCATCGCAGCGCACTGTCCTGCTTAAAGCCTTTGACCGGAAAGGGTTCACTTTTTTCACGAACTACCAATCCCGAAAGGCAACCCACATCGCCGCCAACCCTGCCGTATGCTTGCTTTTCCCATGGGTCACCCTTGAGCGACAGGTAATCATTCAAGGGCATGCCGAGAAAATCTCTGCTGAGGAATCGCTCGGTTATTTCACCACACGCCCCCGCGACTCGCAGATCGGCGCGTGGGTTTCCAACCAGTCCGAAGTGATCACCTCCCGGAAAATCCTATTGATGAAGCTAGAGGAAATTAAAAACCGTTTCAAGGACGGCGAGATTCCCCTGCCCTCTTTCTGGGGCGGATTCCGCGTGGTGCCGCAGACCATCGAGTTTTGGCAAGGCGGTCCCGCCCGCATCCACGACCGCTTTCTCTACACCCGCCAACCCGACAGCTCCTGGACGATCGCCCGGCTCGCCCCATGATATGAAACTCCTCGTTTATACGATCTTGGCGCTTTGCCTATCTCTCGCCGCCTGCGCGCACAAGCCGGTACAAACACCCACGGAAAAAACCGATACCGAGTCAAAGCCACGGCTTGTGGGAAGGATCGCTTCCATACCCGCCGATCGCACTTTCGTGTTGATCCAGTCTTACGGCACATGGACGGTGGAAACCGGTTCGATCCTCACCACCCAAGGCCCGGAAGGCCGCACCGCGAACCTGCTCGCCACCGGCGAAAAGCTCGGGCAATACGCCGCGGCAGACATTCGAACAGGTGTCCTCGAGGTAGGCGATGGAGTTTACACCATCGCGAAAGCTCCCACAGCGATAGAAACAGAAACGGAAAAATCGGAAGCGCTGAGCGTGGAAACGGCTGATTAAAAAGTGATAATCAATTTGCGCGTGACAACAGCGGCATCGGCACGGTGATCACCTGCATGCCCGCTGCCTGTGCCGCGGCCACTCCCGGAGGAGCGTCCTCGATCACAAGGCATCTTTCCGGAGAAACCCCGAGTAGCTCCGCCGCCTTGAGGAAAATGTCGGGGCTGGGCTTGCCGTTGTGCACATCATCGGCGGTCACGACCTCGTCGAACCAATCCGAGCAATTCAGAAGTTTAAGCGTCTTTTCAACAACGAAGCGAGAGCCGCCGGAAGCCACCGCGAGCGGTATCTTCCCACTGAGTTGCTTCGCAAAATCCGCGACCTCATCGATGAACTCCACGAGGTGAAGCTTGCGCAGAAAGGCCTCGCGCTTTGCCAAGGCGATCGATTCCGGATCGAGCTTCAGTCTGTACTCGCTATTCAGCTCCAATACAATGTCTCTGGTAGGACGGCCGCCCATAGCAAAGAAAACGTCCTCCTTGAAAATCCCACCCGCACCGTAAGAAGCAAGCGCCTCGCACCACGCATCAAAGTGCGTGGGCATGGAATGCACCAATGTCCCGTCACAGTCGAAAATGACCGCATCAAAACCCTTTTTTGGGAAATCAATAACTCCTACGCTTGCCATAACAGCGCCGCAGGTATCGGCAGCCCGCGAACATTGCAAGGCTCTATGGGAGGAAAGTTTAAAACTTTTATTACCAACTCATTATCCATTTTTGTTCAATAGATCTTCCTCCGCCAAAGAGCCTGACGCCCTTTGCCTGCAGCATGAGCCATCATTAGAAATTCAGCATCGCGAGTTCCTTGGGAATGAAAACGCCGTCCTTTCGTATCAATTTCCCATCGAAGCGGATCTCACCACCGCCCCAGTCCTTACGCTGGATGCTGACCATATCCCAGTGCACCTGCGAGCGGTTGCCGTTGTCGGCGATCTCGTAAGCTTGACCGGGCGTAAAGTGAAAGGAGCCAGCGATCTTCTCGTCGAATAGGATGTCGCGCATCGGCTCGAGGATGTGCGGGTGGAAACCCAGCGCGAACTCACCGATGTAGCGCGCACCCGGATCGGAATCGAGGATGCGGTTGATTTCCTTAGTCTTCGAGCCCGCCTCGGCCTTGATGATTTTCCCTTGGCTGAACTCCAGCCGGATCGCGTCGAAGGCGATACCCTGATAGATCGTAGGCGCGTTGTAGGTGATAACGCCTTCGGCCGAATCCTTGACGGGCGATGTGAAAACCTCGCCGTCCGGGATGTTGTAGTTACCGCCCGATGCGACGGCAGGGATGTCTTTGATGGAGAATTTCAGGTCGGTTCCCGGGCCGGTGATGTGCACCTCGTCGGTCTTGTTCATCAGGCGGACGAGGGCTTTCATCGCGGGTGAGAGCGCCTTGTAATCGAGAAGGCAGACTTTAAAAAAGAAGTCTTCGAAAGCCTCGGTGCTCATGTTCGCCTGCTGCGCCATGGCGGGAGTGGGCCAGCGCAGGACGCACCATTTTGTTTTCCTCACGCGATGATCCATCACGCCGCGGAGTTTTTTCATGGCGAGCTGCATGAAGTCCGTGGCGACATCCGATGTTTCGCAAATATTGTTACTGCCGCGCACCGCGATGTAGGCGTGCATATCCTTCATTTCAGTCAATAGGTGTCTCGCGAGGATCTGGTATTGCTCGTCCTGGGCTCCTTTCAACATCTCACGGGTGATGCGCGCCCGGTGGATTCGGATGAAGGGAAATGCCTTCCGTTTCCGTGCTTCCCGGATCAATGCGATACCGATGCAGTCCGGAACATCGTAGAGATCGATGAGGACTTTCTCGCCTTTTTTCAGGGCTGTGGAATAGCCGACGAGCTGGTAGGCGAGGGCGTCAATTCGTGGGTCATGCATAGGTGTAAAGTAACTGCAATCTGCGGCATAAAAACGTAAAATTTTTCAAAACTATCATTTCACAAGCAGCGTATCACGCAGGATCTCGATGGCGTGACAATGCCTGATTGGGCGACCTTGGACACGGGCAAGACCGGTGAGATGCATCAGGCAGGACATGTCACCACTAGTCAGAATGTCGGGTTTAGCATCGAGGATATGATCCATCTTCAGCGTACCCATGCGTCCTGAGATATGGGGAAAAGTAACTGAGAAAGTGCCACCAAAACCGCAGCATTGCTCGCCCTGACCGAAGGGCACGATCTCCGCGTTGCCGATAGAACCGAGGAGTTCGACGATAGCTTCACCGCTGTTTGTGCCGCGCGTGTGACAGGAACGGTGGAAGGCAATGCGTGTCGGTTCCGCGAAAGCACCTGGCCATGTTTTAACTCCAAGGCCGTTACGGATAAAGTCCATCACTTCCCACGTGCGGCGGGCAAGCGAGTCGATTCTTTCCTCGGGGGCTTTCTCGAACTGGAGTAGGTTGCCGTGGAAATTCATCGCCGCGCAGGAACCGGAAGGGACGATCACAGGGAGCTCGCCGGCGAAAACATCGGCGGTGTGACGGGCGACTTTCCTCGAAGCATTCCAATCGCCAGAATTGAACGCGGGCTGACCGCAGCAGGTCTGGTTTTCCGGAAACTCGACAGCGACGCCGAGGTGTTCGAGGACTTCCACCGTGGCCTTGGCAGCCTCGTCGTAAAAGGCGTCGCAAAGGCAGGTCCCCATCAGTAAGACCCTGTTACCGATAGGCTTTTGTTTCGTGACGGACATAAGAATTCAACTGTTTTTGTAGGAGGATTCCACGCGCTCTGCTACATCGCGATAGCCGTAATCCACCTCGTAGATCTGCTTAAACGCGTCGAGTGCGGCAGCCTTATCTCCCATGTCGTGGTGAATCAGCCCTTTTTCATAAAGCACCTCTTTCTTAGTGCCGTCCATGGCGTGGAGATCGGCGAGGGCGTCGCTGAGCTGTTTGATGGCAAGATCGAACATACTCTTCGCCCTAAATGTACGCCCAAGGAGAAGCAGCACCTTAGTGCGGATGTGCGGGTTACGGGTTGCCTGCTGGAGATGCGGGATAGCAGCGGTGTTGTCTCCGCTACGGTAAAGAGCATAGCCGAGCTCGAAACGGAGCTGAGGATCCGTCGGATTCTGATCGACCCGAGCCTTCGCTTCGTTAACCTGTTCAGCAAGCCGCAGGGCACGGTTTTGTGCGAGTTGCGCCGCGAGTTCTAGATTATCAGGATCGGCTGCAACGGCGGTTTCCAACTCCTTGAGTTCGGCCTCAAGGGCGCGGTCGCGCATTTGTGCGGATTTCGTGAAGAGGGCGATGTCGCCGTTGCTGAGAGAATGCGCCCAATGAAAAAAAGTGTAGGCGTTCGACCAATCCTCTAATTGTTCATAAAGTGCGGCGAGTTCCTTTGCCGTGGCGATATTGTTAGTATCGGCGTTGTATCTCTCGACCACCTTGTCACGCCTAGACTCCAGTTGCTCGCGGGTTAGGCCGGAGCGCGCTGCTTTTTCAAGTTCCTCGTTTGCACTGGCATCACGCATCAGGTCGCGCATACTGGTGTTCTCATCCCAGCGCTGTTTCTTCATGGAAGCGCGGGCAGATGCGTCCTTTGCACCCTTGATGGCAGAGGAATCAGTGGGTGCCTGCTTGATAATGTCATTGTAAACCTCGGCCGCCTTGGAAGGTAGTTCGCGCGAGAGGTAGTGTTCGGCGAGCCTGTGGAGAAGCTTAACATTCTCGGGTTTGTGCTTACGAATGGTTTCTAGAGCGAAAGCTGCCGTTTCATACAGCTCCATTCTCAGGGCGGTGTCAAAAAGTAGCTCATTGGCGGCTTCGCTGGTAGGATCTTTCTCCAATTCTTTCTCGATGAGCGGAAAGGTGCCGGCGGGATCCTTTTTGGCTTGGCTCGCCAGTTTCATGACACCCATGCCACCGCCAGACATCGTGAAAAGGCTCTTCTTTTTTTCCACTTTGGAATGAATCTGAATCTCGCACTTGCGGAGTATCATCCGACCTTCAAGAAAGCCGGGCTCGTCTTTGAGCACTGCTTGGAGCAGGCTAACCACATACTCTAGGTTGCCACTCTGTGCAGCACTCAGCGCTTTGAGCCATAGCGACCTCAGGGCGGCGGGGAGTTCGGTTTCTGTGATTTCTGCCATATCTGTTTGGATTTGCGAGTGACTTACCGTGCTTACGGAAGAGGTGACAAAGTTGGACGCTGTAGTTCCCGTTGGCAAGCGTCGCCTTCATTCAACCCGAAATCCGAATTAGAAATCGGTTCCAAGTATCCCGAAATAAAATATTGGATTGCGGGTTCAATGCTCCCACACAGATAAACCTTGCCAATCGACTGATCCGGCATATCAAGCGCTTGCTAGCGACGCCCGCGCCGCACAGCGATGCTTTTTCCGGTCTTTGTTCGATGAGGGATTGCAAGAGGTTCAATCCACAAATCATCGACACCGCCCCACGCCGATAACCGGTGGTAGGGCGAATTTATCAAGACATGACCGCTACATTCGAAGCGATGGCACTAGCCGCGCCCCTGCAACAGGTTCTCAACGAACTTGGATACACCACCCCCTCCCCTGTCCAGGCACAGGCGATCCCGCTGCTTTTAGAAGGCCGCGATCTCCTCGGCTGCGCGCAAACGGGCACAGGAAAAACCGCCAGCTTTGCGCTGCCGATACTCAACGCGATCCATCACGAACCGCGCACCCTCCGACCCAAGCAGTGCCGCTGCCTCGTCCTCGCACCCACCCGCGAACTCGCGATCCAAGTGGGAAAAAGCTTCTCTACTTACGGCCAGAAAATTCGATTCCGCCAGACGCTGATCTACGGAGGAGTCGGCCAAAACCCACAGGTCTCCGCAATGCGTACCGGCGTCGATGTCCTCGTCGCCACCCCGGGGAGACTGCTCGATCTTATTGAACAGAGGCATGTCGATCTTACAGCGGTTGAGTTTTTTGTCCTCGATGAGGTGGACCGCATGCTGGACATGGGTTTCCTGCGCGATGTGAAACGGATTGTGGTAATGCTCCCGCAAAAAAAACAGTCCCTGTTCTTTTCCGCCACGCTCGCCCCGAACATCGTGGAGTTGGCGAAAACAATCCTACGCGATCCAGCGCGGGTTTCCATTACCCCCGAGGTGACCACCGCTGAGCGCGTCGAGCAGCGTCTCTGCTTTGTGGATCGCGGAAATAAGATGTATTTGCTCGAACAACTTCTCGATAAACAGGCTAAAGCTGAATCATCAAAACTAACCATCGTCTTCAACCGCACCAAGCACGGCGCGAACAAGATCGCCAAGGCGCTCACTGCGGCCGGCTACGCCTCGGAAGCGATTCATGGCAACAAGTCCCAGGCCCAACGTGAAAAAGCGCTGGCTCGTTTCAAGCAGGGACTCGTTCCCGTACTCGTTGCCACGGATGTTGCCGCGCGAGGCGTGGATGTGAAGGATGTCGGGCTGGTAGTGAATTACGACCTGCCGAACGAGCCGGAGGCCTATGTCCACCGTATCGGGCGCACAGGTCGTGCGGGGGCTGATGGCATGGCCGTATCCTTTTGCGCCGAAGACGAAATCGATTTCCTCCGGGATATTGAGAGAACAATCAAGAAAGCCATTCCGCGTCTTACAGACCACCCATGGCATAGCGAATCTTTGAACGAAAAACATATCCGAGGGTTCCGCCCCCCCGCCGTTAAACAAGGAGGTAGGGGAGGCGGTGGTGGTGGAAACCGCCATGAAAGAGGATCCGGTTTCGGGCGGAGCAAAAACTCACGCTCCGCGTAACACCACCTCCTTCATTTTCCTTGCAGAGCAACCCGCTAGCGCTAATCTCGCACCACGCCAACCCAATACGGGTAGGTGGTATCAAGCAACCAACAAACAACACAACCAATATGAACATCATCAAACTTGCCATCGTTGCCACTGTCGCAGCATTCTTCGCAGCTTCGTGCTGCCCAAGCACTCCCACAGCACCTGCTTATCAAGCTCCTGCTAAGTAATTACGGTTCCCTCCCCGCCCGCTTCCCCGGAAGCGGGCGGGGTTTTCTTTTGATCCTCTTGATCACAATTCTTTCCCAAGCAATAAAATCCTCCATTAGACCAAACCTTATGACTCGATTGCTATTTACCATCTCCGTAGGCTCGATCGCTATCCTTTTCACGTCTTGCGGTTGTTGCACCAGCGATACGTCAGCGCCACCGATGCGCCCGCTCCCCACCTTCAAGGAAATCCCGACCACTCCAGCTCCCGCGCAGGTGGAGTATTCGAAATAAGATTCATACCCTGATCTTTGAACAACAGATCTGAGCATGTCATCATGCTCGGATCTTTTTGTTAGAGACACGAGCACGGATCGTCACAAATTCAGTTGCGAACATCACCAAGCGCGGATTACTTCCGGCACAATGCTAAAGTGTAATCGGGCAGACGACCAAGCGGAGTGACCATAGGTATGAATTACAAGACATACGCCAAACTGGCCAAGGCAGCTCTGATCTCGGTGCTAACTCTTATTTTCGTGGGCGCCATCGTGAGGGTGACCGGCGCCGGAATGGGTTGTCCCGACTGGCCTACGTGCTGGGGCATGCTGATTCCGCCGACCAGTGTGGAACAGGTAGATTTCGGGAAACTGGACATCGAGAAATTCCAGCGTAAGGCCGAGCGTTTGGGGCGTGACCCTTTGACGATATCTCACGAATCGCTGCGCGCAGAGTTTAATCCGCGCCATGTCTGGACTGAATTTACCAACCGCCTTTTTAGCCTGCCCGTGGGGTTCTTTTCACTTGCGACTTTTATCGCCTCTTTCCATCTCAGAAAAAGCCGCCCGCTTTTGTTCTGGCTATCCTTCGCCGGTCTCTTGCTCGTCCTCGCCAATGCATGGATGGGCGCACGGGTCGTTTACAGCGGGATCGCTCCCGGTGTTCTTAGCACCCATCTGGCACTCGCCATGGCATTGATCGGTGTGCTCACCTATTGCGTCTGGGCAGGAGTAGAACATCCGCTGAAAGTGAAAATGACCGGAAATACCAAGCTAGTCCGAATGACTGTTCTCGCTCTTCTAGTTCTCGTGGTCATCGAGGGGATTCTGGGCACTCAAATCCGTGAAATGACCGACGAGCTTGCCAAGGCGCATCTCGACGCGCCGAGGGAAACGTGGATCGACGAACTGGAACAAAGCATAACCTACGTCATTCATCGTAGTTTTTCCTGGTTACTCCTGTTTACGTCTGTGTTTGCCTTTTCTCTGGCGAAAAAGCACCAGCCAGATGGCGTCACCCCCTCACAGATCGGGGTGCTGGCGATCATGTTCACGCAGATGATATTGGGTTTGGTGATGGCACAGATCCACATCTATTCATGGGTGCAGGTGCTACACGTCGGCCTCGCGGCCATCCTACTCGCCCTTGTATTCCGTTGGTATCTAATCACTCCGAATGAAAAACGCCCACTGGCCGAAGCAAGCGGGCGCTGAGATTTTTCGGCGGGGCATTAGCCTTCGCCAAGTGAAATGATGCTACCTGAATCCTCGCCCGGTGCCTGTGGCTCAGGGGCTTGTTGCGGTGGATCTGGGGCTTGTTGGGAAGGTGCTGGCATTTCGATCTGCTGAGGAGCCTCGAAAATCTGAGCGGGCGACTGCGGCAACTCATCGCGAGGCACATCCAGTTGAGGCGCAGATGGCTGCTCCTCATTGTCGCGACCAACCCCCCCGCCTTCCGCATCGCCCCTTCCGGATTGCCCCTGATCATTTCCATCCCGATTGAAAAACGGAATACCCGGTGATTGCAGGTCTACCTCACCAGAATGATTCCCCTCTCCGCTCCAACCATTCTGGTCGCGGCCACCGGGACTCTGAGGTTCATGGCTATCTGTCGCGTTTACCCTAACATTTTCCGACCAGTCCCTACCCAACTCACGATAGCTTTCGGCGCGGTTATCACAGTTCCTGATCGTATGACTGCGGATTTGTGTCGGCGGCGGGCAGTAGCCCCTACCACGCGACCAGCCGTGCGGATGAGGCGCACCGTAAACGTAGCGCGGGCGGTATCCGGCTGGATAATAGCCGCAAAGATACGGATCATAATATGACCTGCGTGTGTAGTCGTAGTAACAGCGCGCGTAAGGATCATAGCCCCAGCGTGGATGGCCGGTGCTTACGAAAACAGAAGTGGAGAAGTTCGAACTTCCATACCCGCTTCCGTAACCGCTGGAATACGAGGATGTTGAGTAGTAAGGATCGTAGCCGCAGGATGAAACAGCGAGAGTCGCGAGACCCACAAATAAACCCGACAACGTATGGTGTTTTATTTTCATATCGGAAAATTAGACCAAGCATCTCATCCGTCCATTCAAGTTTTTTTGGCTCTCCGTCAGGTTTGCGAATCGTTGGAGGCTTCTGATGGACTGAAGCCATTACACAGCAAGAGTTCTGGGCGACTCAAGATGCATGGATAATCGGAGTCGGTTGCAAGGCGTTTTCACGAAGCCTCGATCACTGATCTAGTCTTCATCAATCCCTGCGATTTCAAGCGATACAGGCAAGGTTTCCCCCTCTCGGAAAGATCCCAATCCTGTGAAATCGCGTACAAACCTGACGGAGAGCC
>CAMBQC010000065.1 GCA_945869855.1 Prosthecobacter debontii | reverse complement strand
GACGCTGGCGGCGGTCTTGCTGTGTTTCTGCGCCTTGCTTTTCTCTCAACCGGCGAGCGGGGCAGTGAAGGTGAACGTCGCCGATGGCTTCGATTTCCCCGTCGGAAAGCCGGATGCGGCCGGTTACTACAAAGCGCGCGGCCTCCGGTTGCGCTCCCCGCAGCACTTCGGCGAGGATTGGAACGGGCGCGGCGGTGGCGACAGCGACCTCGGACATCCCGTCTACTCGTGCGCGGATGGTGTCGTCACTTTCGCCCATGACGTCCGCCAAGGCTGGGGCAATGTCGTCCTCATTCGCCACGCTTACCGTGACCCCACCAGCGGGCAGGTGAAATTCATCGACTCGCTCTACGGTCACCTCGACAAGATGATGGTGAAAACGGGCCAAGGAGTGAAGCGCGGCCAGCAAGTGGGAACAATCGGCACGAACCGCGGTATGTATCCCGCGCACCTTCACTTTGAGATGCGCCACAACATCACCATCGGCATGGCTCGCAAAGGCGTCCCGGCCGACATCGCGAATTGGGCGGATCCCACACAATTCATCACCAAATACCGCCGCCTGAAACGCGAGTGGCGCGGCGTGACTGTCCCAACCGGCACTTATAACGAATACGCCGGCTTCAAAGGTCTTTAAATTTCAAACCTCAAACTTTAAAATTCAAAGAAAGAGCAAAGTTGGGCGGGCTCTTCATAGAGGTTTAAAGTTTAGAACTTATCGGTTATGACCATTTTCACCCAAAAAACCTGCGACTCCTGCCGCAAGGCCGTGAAATGGCTCCGCGATAACAGCATCCCGTTCGAGGAAATCCCCATCCGCGAGCACCCCCCCACCCTGCCCGAACTCAGTCTCGCCCTGAAATCCGCAAACGGCGACATCCGCAAGCTCTTCAACACTTCCGGCCAGGACTACCGCGCCCTCAAGCTCAAGGACTCCCTCCCCACCATGACCGGGGCCGAAGCCCTCGCCCTCCTCGCCGCCAACGGCAATCTCATCAAACGCCCTTTCCTCATAAAAGGCGATCTCACCCTGACAGGATTCGATCCGCAGAAATGGTCCGACTCCCTGCCCCCTGCCCCCTGCCCCCTGACCTCCGTTCTTCCTCTAGACAAATTCCCTCCCCTGAACCACGTTCCACCCGCCATGCCCATCTCCGATTACGCCAACGCCTTTGTCTGTGATCTCGTCGCCTACGAACCTGGCAAACCCATTGAGGAAACCGCCCGTGAACTCGGGCTAGACCCCGCTTCCATCATCAAGGTCGCCTCGAACGAAAACCCGCTCGGTCCCTCTCCTCTTGCGAAAAAAGCCATGGCCGCTGCCATCGACCAGGCGCATATCTACCCGGACGGCGGCGGCTACAAGCTCCGCTCCGCCATCGCGCAGAAACTCGGCTTCGACATCTCAAGCATCGTCCTCGGCAACGGCTCCAACGAGATCATTGAGCTGCTCTGCCACACCTTCCTCAACCGCGACGCGGAACTCATCGCCGCCAAGCACGCCTTCGTCGTCTACAAGCTTATGGCCACCCTCTTCGGCGCGAAATACGTCGAGGTGGACGATCCGGATTTCATCCACGACCTCCACGCCATGGCCGACGCGATCACGGAAAACACCCGCCTCGTCTTCGTCGCGAACCCAAACAACCCGACCGGCACCCAGGTCACCCAAGAGGCCATTGATCGCTTGATCGACAGACTGCCGCCGCATGTGATCGCCGTGTTCGATGAGGCGTATTTCGAGTTCCTCGACACCCCTCCCGATGTCCTCAAGCATGTCCACGCCGGTAAAAATGTTGTCGTGTTGCGCACCTGCTCGAAGATCCACGGCCTCGCCGCGCTGCGGATCGGTTACGGTATCGCGCCGAAACCCATCGCCGATCTCCTCCAGAAAGCGCGCCAGCCATTCAACACGAACGCCATGGCCCAGGCCGCCGCACTCGCCGCACTCGATGACGCGGATCACATCGAGAAAACGAAAGCCGTGAACCGCGAGGGACTCGCTTTCTATGAAGCAGCATTCAAAGAGCGTGGCATGAAATATGTTCCTTCCTTCGCGAACTTCATCCTCGTCGAGGTTGGCGAAGGAGACCGCGTTTTCAGGGACATGCTCAAGCAGGGCGTCATCGTCCGCGCCATGTCCGGCTACAAACTCCCCGATTGGGTGCGCATTTCCATCGGCACCCCACGCGAAAACCAAAGGGCGCTCGAAGTCCTAGATGCCGTTAGGTAAGTGCCCGCGAAGGGCAAGGAGGGGCTGCCTCCTGCTGCCCTTGCCAATGAAGTCACGATGGGCGTGCGCACGCACTCAGCCCCAGCCTCTTCATGGTCTCCGGCGGCTTCCGATCCGCCGCTCCTTGATCGTTCAAAACCCGATCAATCCCTGATACCACTGCCAGAGCCGCCAGCCGCCGAACATCCACGCGACGGCACCCATCGCGAGGAAAGGACCGAACGGGAGCTGCTTGCCGAAACCAATCCGCCCGATCGCAGCGGCAATGATCGCAAAAAGCGAGGCTGAAAAGAGCGCAAAGAATACCCCGCTCCAACCAAAGAATGCACCGATCATGCCGAGCAGGTGGGGATCGCCCATCCCCATCGCCTCGCGCGGGATGATGGCTCCCCTCGCACGGCCGCTGAGGGATTTCATTTTTTCCAGTTCGAAGGTGCGCCCGTCCGCCAGTTCGATGTCGGTGTCGCGGATGATGAGTTTCCCGCCGCCGGTTTCCTCGCCGTCCACGACCACCTCGGTGGCATCCACGATCAGGCGGTCGGTCTTCCTTGAGAAAATGTCCCACCAAAAGACTTCCTCGCCATTGATCACGAAGAGCATCGGGTCTTCATCGCCCACCGGCTCGCGCAGCAACCACTCGACCTCCTTGTCGAACTTCATCGCCTTTTTCCCGAAGGCCTTTTTTCCCAGCTCCACGACCGCCCAAAGCCCGAAAAATCCGACAATCCAGCCGATGCCTCCCTGCAAAAGCCCCTTCCACCACTCTTCCGTGAAACCCGCCAGAGATGAGAGCGACGGCCATACGGCGCAGGCGATCAAGCCGATAACCGAACCCGCCCATGTGAGGTTCGTCGGGATGATCAGATGCTCGGCATCGATCCAAGAGATCGCAACGAAAAGCGCCATGAGCACCCAGAGAAAAATGGCGACCTGCGGCGGAAACAACCACCAGACGAGGACAAACAGCGAGGCGGTGATGATCTCGACGGCGATGTAGCGGAACGGGATCGGCACGCCGCAGTGCCCGCATTTTCCCCGCAGGCAGAGCCAACTCACAATGGGCAGGTTCTGCCACAGGCGAAGCTGGTTCTTACAGATCGGGCAGAACGAGCGGTTCGGCTTGTTCACCGACATACCCAGCGGCAGACGGTAGATGACAACATTCAGGAACGAGCCGATGCAGGCCCCGATCATGAATGCCGGGATCAGCCAGATCCAATGATCAAACGGCTGGTAGATCAAAGCCACATCCGCCACCTTTCGATTTCAGTCGTGAGACCATTCCTTTCGGATTGATTTTTTTTTGTGGTTCTCATGGGATTGTGATCACCGCATAACGATTTTTTCATCAACCTGTTCATTTCTGCCAGCCTATTCGTATCTTTCCGCCTAGCGGAAACCAATCGACTGACAGATGTCGGACTTCCCATGGCAATTCTAAAAGGTCTCAACAAAGTTACGAAAAATATTTTTATACTCCTGGTCCCGAAAAATCGTTTATTTAAATTCTCTTGAGATGCGGATCGAAAAACTCAATGAACGACCTTCACTGGTGTGCCGATTTTTACCATTTCGAAAAGCCTCGGTACGAATTCCTCCGGCATGCGAATGCAGCCGTGTGACGCTGGTTCGCCGGGCCGCGGGATGTTCCCCACATGCATCCCGATCCCGTAATCTGTCAGGCGCATCCAATACGGCATGGGAGCGGGCTTGTAAACCTCGCCGGGCTCCAAGCGGTCGCCGGGCGATGCGTCGTCATCGGTCACTTCGCCGAACTCGTTCTCAATCCAGCCGTATTTGTTGGAGTGCTTGTCCACGAGCTTTTCCGTGATCCGGTAGCTACCCGGCCTTGTGGAACGGCCTTCCAGCCCCGTAGCCACGAAACACCAGCCGATCTCTCGCTCACTCTTTTTGATCGTCGCGATCTGGTCGCTGAGATCGATTGATAATGAAACCGGGCCCTGTCCGGCATCGTCATACCACTGGAACATAATACGCTCCGCCTTGATCGGCTCCTTCGGCGGGACGGCACAGGAAGAGATGGCAAGGGCGCACAGCGCAGGCAGGAGAAGGTGGCTAAATCTTTCGATCACGGCGGATTGTTTCCGACTGTCTGCCTTTTCTGTAAAGTAGATTTCACTACCAAACCGCCTAACATCAGCTTGTCGGATTAGAAAAAACTCTCATTTCTACCCCATACTGAAAGATTTCCCCCCACCCACCTCGTTCTTTCTTTATGTTTTTTAGAAAATGTCCCTTTCTGCTTATCTTCACTTTGCTTGCCACGCCACTCCACGCACAGGATGGAGAGCAACTCTACGGTCTCTATTGCGCGGCCTGCCACGCACCTGACGGCAAAGGAGCCACCGGCGGCGCATTCCCGCCGCTGGCCGGCAGCGAGTGGGTGCACGGCAACCCGAAACGCTCGGTCGCGATCATCCTGAAAGGTATCCACGGCCCTATCGAAGTCGCCGGGAAATCCTACAACTTGGCAATGCCCCCTCAGGGCGACGCCCTTGGCGATGACCAAATCGTGGCGATCCTAAACTTCGTCCACAAGGCTTGGGGCAACAAAGGGCAGGATGTGCCACGCGACCTTGTCCGCGTCGCACGCGCGGAGTTCGTATCCCGCACCACACCATGGACAGCTCCCGAGCTGTTGAAAATTTTGCCTTTGGAAAAGCAGCCCACCGCCCTCGTGAATCTCACCTCGCGAGTTTACAAAGGCCAATGGAACCAGACTCCGGACTTCACCAAGATCCAGGCCGAGAATGTGGAGGAAGAGCACAGCGGCATTCTCGACACCGCCCTCGCCGCGCTGAAGGATGATTTCGGTATCGTTTGGGAGGGAGATTTCATGGCTCCGGCGGACGGCGAATACGCCTTCATTCTCGACGCCGACGATGGCGCGAAGCTCATTCTCAACGACCAACCCATAGCCGAAGTAAAAGGACTAGGTCCGATGGACGGCAGCCGGGTGGCGAAAGGGAAAGCCGCTTTGAAAGCCGGTGCGAATCATGTGCGCATTGAATATTTCCAAGGCAAGGGCAACCAAGGTATCTCTCTCGGATGGAAAATCGCAACTGCCACGCAATGGCAATGGGTCTCCGCGACTACTGCGAAAAGCACCGGCGGCAACCCGCCCATCCCTCTTATGCCGATAGATGGCAAGACCGTGGTATACCGCAATTTTATCAAGGGCAGCACGGCGCGAGGTATCGGCTTCGGCTTCCCCGGCGAGGTGAACATGGTTTATTCCGCAGACAATCTCGCGCCGGAACTCGTCTGGACCGGCGGCTTCATTGATGCCGGACTACACTGGACGAACCGGGGCCAAGGCTTCCAGTCACCGATGTCGGAAGAGGTGATCACACTTACCAAGCAGCGGCTTCTGCCTCCCACCGCCCGCTTCAAAGGCTACAGCCTCGACGCTAAAGGTAATCCCATCTTCCACGTCAAAATTAACGAACAACTCCTCAGCGATGCCTTCGCTCCTGGCCCCGATGGCACGCTTGTCCGCACTCTCAAACTTTCGGGCGGCACATCCGCCCTAGAAATCCCTCTCGGAGACAACCCCTCGGTCACAACCGAGAAATCGGTAAGTCTCACTCCCGGCAAGCCCGTCACGATCACTTACAAACTCCGTTGACAGTGTCGATTGGAGATTGCCCATTGATCATTGCTGCGAATTCCAATCTACCTAATCCCCAGTATCCAATTTTAAATATCCAATTCCCATGCGCCCATTACTCATACTCACGGCCCTTTGCACCGCGACTCTATCTCAACAGAAGCAGTCCGACTTCTACACTATCGAGTCCATACCCCTGCCTCCGGACGAGGTCATGGAAATCGGCTCCATCGCCCTCATGCCGGGTGACAAGGTCGCCGTCACCACCCGCCGCGGCGATCTCTGGATTTGCGAGGGCGCTTATGGGGACGACCTCACGAAGGTGAAATGGACGCGCTTCGCCCACGGCCTGCACGAACCGCTGGGCATGTATTGGAAAGACGGCTCGCTCTACCTCACGCAGCGCCCCGAGTTTTCCCGCCTCCAAGATATGGACGGCGACGGCTCCGCCGATGTCTTCGAGACGATCAACTCCGACTGGGGCATCAACGGTGACTACCACGAATACGCCTTCGGCACCTCCCCCGACAAGAACGGCGATGTCTGGATCACACTATGCCTTACAGGCTCTGCGGGAGCGGACTCCGACTGGCGTGGCTGGACAGTCCGCATCACCCCAGACGGGAAAATGATCCCCACCTGTTCCGGCATCCGCTCCCCGGGCGGCATCGGTTTCAACGCCGAGGGCGATACCTTCTACACCGACAACCAAGGCCTCTGGAACGGCTCCTCCTCCCTGAAATGGCTTAAGCCCGGATCCTTCCAAGGCAACCCCACCGGCAACAAATACCATAAACTCGCCAACCTTCCCGCACCTCCTGAGCCGCAGGACGGCTCCCGCGTCCTCACCGAGCACCTGAAATTTCCCGACTACATCCCCCCCGCCGTCGTCCTGCCCCACGGCAAGGTCGGCCAATCCCCCACCGCCATCGTCCCCGACCTCAGCGGCGGAAAATTCGGCCCCTGGGCCGGGCAGCTTTACATCGGGGAGCAAACCCATTCCCAGGTGCAGCGGGTCTGCCTCGAAAAGGTCAACGGCATCTACCAGGGAGCGGTGTTCCATTTCCTCGAAGGCTTCCAGTGCGGCATCATCCCCGCCAAGCTTGATGAGCGCGGCATCCTCTTCGTCGGCGGCTCCAACCGCGGCTGGGCCTCCCGCGGCAACCAGCCTTTCCATTTCGATCGCGTGAAATGGAACGGTAAAACCCCTTTCGAGATCCACACGATGAGCGCGCAGTACGACGGCTTCACCCTCACTTTCACCGAACCGGTTGACCAAGCCTCCGCCGCGAACCCCGCCTCCTACTCGATGGAGGCATGGACTTACATCCTACAAAAAGGCTACGGCTCGCCCGAAGTGGACAAGGCCACCCCCATTGTGAAATCCGCCACCGTCGCCGCCGATGGCAAATCCGTGCGCCTCGTCATCGATGGCCTTGTCCGCGGCCACGTCCACCACCTCAAAGCCCCCGGCGTGAAATCCACCTCCGGCCTCACCCTCTGGCACCCCGAGGCGTTCTACACCCTCAACGAAATCCCCCGGTGATAAGTGGCTGGCGATTCCAGCCTCCCAAAACACCCTTCCCTGACCGGGCTTCCATGAGATGACCTAGCGGGATACGCCGGAAGCGACGGTTGTTGACGCGGATTTCAGTAGCTCCGTCCCCATAGCGTGAGGGCGCCGCTTTGTTTTCCGGTCAGGAAACATTTATCGGAAAGCCCCGCGAAGAGGGATTCCGGAAGCCCAGCGTCCGCCAGCGGCAGGCAGCGGATGGTGATCTTGTGCTGCTTGGAAAGGGCGTCCTCCTCCTCCGAATTACCCGCCCACGGGGTGAGCAGCCAGCCGGGATTTTCCTTTTCCCAATGGGCATGAAACGCGCCGATCTCCGAGCAAGGCGTGATGTTCGAGTCACGCAGCAAGCGGGCTTTTGAAAGAAGGTTCTCATGGATTTCCTGCAGGATGCCGGAGACATCCTGGATGAAAGCCTCCTTGTCGAGGAAAGCTTTCTCAGTCGGTGCCTGGTCGCGGCGCTGGAGGCAGACCTTGCGCGACTCGATGTCACGCGGGCCGATCTCAATACGGATCGGCGTGCCTTTTTTCACCCAATCCCATTTTTTCGAGCCGCCCTGGATGTCGCGGGCATCGACGAAGGCGCGGATCGGATCGCCGTGGAAAGTGCGGGTCATGCGCAGCGTTTCGGCAAGGGCGTGGCAGGCATCAAGCACCGCCTGCTTGCTGTCTTCCTTCGGTGTGACGGGGATGATGACCACCTGCTGCGTGGCGACTCGCGGCGGCAGCACCAGGCCGTCGTCGTCGGAATGAGTCATGATCAGCGTGCCGATCAGGCGCGTGGAAACGCCCCATGAGGTGGTGTGGGCAAACTCCCTATTTCCCTCGCGCGAGGTGAAACAGATCTCCTGCGCCTTCGAGAAATTCTGCCCGAGGTAATGCGAGGTGCCGGCCTGGATCGCTTTCCGATCCTGTACCATCGCCTCGACGGTGAGGGTCATGTCCGCGCCGGGGAAGCGCTCGTTCTCGCTTTTCTCGCCGGGCACGACGGGAATGGCGAGGTGGTCGCGGAGAAATTCCTCGTAAAGGCGGTGGATCATCCGCGTTTCCACGATGGCCTCTTCCTTGGTCTCGTGAGCCGTGTGGCCTTCCTGCCAGAGGAACTCCGCCGTCCGAAGGAACAGGCGCGGGCGCATTTCCCAGCGCATCACGTTCGCCCATTGGTTGATGAGCAGCGGTAGGTCACGGTAGCTCTGCACCCAGCGCGCGAAGGCCGCGCCGATGATCGTTTCCGAGGTCGGGCGGATCACGTAAGGCTCCGCCAGCTCGCCGGTCGGGATCATTTTCGTTTTCCCGGTCTCGGGATCTTTCACGGCCTCAAGGCGATGGTGCGTCACCACCGCGCATTCGGTCGCGAAGCCCTCGGCGTGCTCCGCCTCCTTTTCGAGGTAGGAAAGCGGGATGAGCAGCGGGAAATAGGCGTTCTGGTGGCCCGTCTGCTTGAAGCGGCGGTCGAGCTGCTGCTGGATCAGCTCCCAGATGCCGTAGCCCCACGGCTTGATCACCATGCAGCCCCGCGTCTCGGAGTTTTCCGCGAGATCGGCGGCCTTGATGACTTGTTGATACCACTCGGGGAAATCCTGTTCCCGGGTCGGGGTGATGGCGGTTTTATCTGCGGACATATCGGTGCGGGAGAGTGATGCCGCCCCTCACGGATTGGCAAGCAGTGATCTCAACGCATCCGATTCCTGTCTAGACCGGTTGCCACAAGTCCGTGCGCGAAAAAGTGACAACAAAGTAGAGTGCGCGGCAGGCTCTGGACTGCTGTGATTTTTCGACGGCTTTGTTTGGCGGGACGACGGGATGCTACCGGGTTACTTCCTTTTTCCATCACTCACCCTAAAAGCCGCTTGAAGAAACGCCGATTCCGCTTTTCAGCCATCCACCGAAAAAGTGAATTCCTCCGATTCGGGCGACATTCGGGCACCGACTTTTTTTCCTGTTAGAAAAAACCAGCCCGCTTGTGGCCGCCAGCCCTTTTACAATAAGGGGAAAAAGAGGTGGCCCGAGCCGGATTCGAACCAGCGACACGCGGATTTTCAATCCGCTGCTCTACCAACTGAGCTATCGGGCCTCACAGTGCCCTTACGGGCGGGAGGGTAGTAAGTCCCCCGCCCCCGGCTTTGACAACTTAAAAATAATAATCATCCCATTTTTACCCACTCCCCCACTCCCCCCCTCGTGCTTTTGTATGTGACAACCCCGTCACCTAGCACCTCTCCCCAACAGACGCTTTCCCGCTTATCCAGAGCAACGACTACATGGAGCTTTTCCTCATCGATGCCATCGGCCCGTTTTTCCGGGGCTACGCGAAGCAACGGATTAACTGGTCGAAAATCCCTTTTATCCACCTGAAAACCTCCGGCGAGGGAGTGGAGGCCCAGTGGGCGGAGATCGAGGCGGACATACGTGCCTTCGCAGCGGAGGTCTCGGCACTGGGTTACAATGCCGTCACGCTCGATGACCTCGCGCACCTCGCCACCCACCCGCTGCACGAGGCAGGAATTGCGGCGGACATCGCGGTGTTCCGGAAACACTTCGCACGGCTCTTCGACATACTGGGAGATGAGTTCGGACTGAAGGTTTTTCTCACCTCCGATATCCTGCCGCTGACCCTGGCGCTCGAGGCGGCCTTCGGAAGCGACACCGCGAAGCTGGAGAATTACTACCTATCCTTAGTGGAAGGCATCCTAGACGATTTTCCCCAGCTCTCCGGCCTCATCCTCCGCATTGGCGAGAGCGATGGCAACGACGTAAAAGACCCAATACGCACCCGCCTCCACCTGCGCGACCCGAGGGAGACGAACCGCCTTTTGCGGAAACTTATGCCTGCCTTCGACTCACGGGGAAAAACGATGATCCTGCGGACGTGGACGGTGGGCGCCCACCATATCGGCGATCTCATCTGGCACCGCGGCACGCTGGCGGAGACGCTAGAGGGCATGGACTCTCCGAATTTCATCGTCTCCATGAAACATGGCGAGAGCGATTTCTTCAGGCACATTCCGCTCAACAAGGCCTTCTTCCGGGTAAAGCAGCGTAAGATCATCGAGCTGCAGGCGCGGCGCGAGTATGAGGGCGCGGGCGAATACCCGTCCTACATCGGCAGCGCGTGCGAGGCTTTCGCACGGGAGCTGGAGACAGCGGAGAACATGGCGGGTATCTCCGTCTGGTGCCAGACGGGCGGGTGGCACCGCTTCCGGCGGCTCGTCTTCCTGCCGGGAAACAAGCACCCGGACACATGGATCCGGCTCAACACTGCCGCCGCGATCCACATTTTCCGCTATCGGAAAAGCGTCGAGCAATCCGTCGTGGCAACAGTGGGCGAGGAGCGTGCGCCCGCCACCCTCCAGCTCCTGCGCCACGCCGACACCCTGATCCTCCAGCTCCTCTACATCGAGGATTTCGCGCAGCAAAAACTTTTCTTCCGCCGCGTGCGCATCCCGCCGCTTCTCAACGTCTATTGGGACTGCCTTTTCATCAACCACGCCGTTTCCAAAACCCTCCGCCACTTCGTCCCAGATCCCGAGCGCGCCCTGCGCACCGGCGAGGGCGCGGCCACCCTTTTTCCGGAAATGATCCGCCTCGCCAGGGAAGCGCAGCTGCCCGTGGCAGACATCGAGCACATGCGGGATTTCTTCGCGATGCTAGTGCTCGCGCGGCGCTACTATTTCCTGCCCTTCGACGAGAAGCTGGCGGAGCGCATCCGTGGTGCGAAAAAGGAATACAAGAGGCGCTACCCCGCCACCGAGCGTGAGCGCTACCGGATCAAGGTCTCCTTCGAGCCTTTCAAGGTGAAGCGCCGCACACTCTCCTGGGCCGCCTCGCTGCTGCTGCGAAAAAAACGCGGCTACCGGGTAATCGACCACCTCTTCACCCTTCACCTCATCGGCTACCTCTTCCGCCTCTTCAAGCCGCGCGACCCGAAGGCCATGCCCAAGTTTCTGAGAAAATCCGCGATGGGGATCGATTCGCTATTCCGCTAAGCGACAGCCCAGACTCAGGTAATGTGGGCGGCAAGCCAGTCACGGAACGGTTCCCAATCCTTCGGCAGGTTGGTGGCGACCTTTTCCTTGTCGGCCAAGATGGCGAGACGCTCGGGGATTTCCACCACCCCCGCGCCGAGCTCAGCGTCCATGACATCCGGAAATTTCGCGGGATGGGCCGTCGCTAGGGTGATGGTGGAGCTGCCGGGATGGGCGGCGTGCCAGCGCTTTGCGGCAAGCCAGCCGACGGCGGTATGTGGGCAGACTTCGTAGCCATGGAGCGCTTTTGCCTCACAGATCGCCACGCGCGTTTCCTCATCGGTGAAACTCATG
>CAMBQC010000064.1 GCA_945869855.1 Prosthecobacter debontii | reverse complement strand
ATCCTTCGGCAGGTTGGTGGCGACCTTCTCCTTGTCGGCCAAGATGGCGAGACGCTCGGGGATTTCCACCGCGCCCGCGCCCAGTTCCACGTCCATGACATCCGGAAATTTCGCGGGATGAGCCGTCGCCAGGGTGATGGTGGAGCTGCCGGGATGGGCGGCGTGCCATCGCTTTGCGGCAAGCCAGCCGACGGCGGTATGTGGGCAGACTTCGTAGCTATGGAGCGCTTTTGCCTCGCGGATCGCCACGCGCGTTTCCTCATCGGTGAAACTCATGCCGCTCATGCAGCCGCGGAACTTATCCCACGAGTTTCCGAAAAGGGCGGACATACGGACGAAGTTTGACGGGGCGCCGACATCCATCGCGTTGGAGATTGTGGCGACGCTGGGGCGCGGCGTGTAGGTGCCGGTATCCAGATAGGCCGGCACCACATCGTTGCGGTTCGTGGCGGCGATAAAATGGTGGATGGGCAGGCCGAGTTGCTTCGCGAGCAGGCCGGCGGTGAGGTTCCCGAAGTTCCCCGAGGGGACAACGAAGACCGGCTCAATTCCATCCGCAAGTTGCCGGGCACTATGGATGTAGTAGAAGCTCTGCGGGACGAGGCGGGAGAGGTTGATCGAGTTCGCGGAGGTGAGGTTCATGCGCTCAGCGACCTCGCGCTCCAGGAAGGCTTTCTTAACCAGCGCCTGGCAATCGTCGAAGGTGCCCTCGATCTCCAACGCCGTGATGTTTCCGCCGAGAGCGGTGAGCTGCTTTTCTTGGAGTCCAGAAACCTTGCCCTTCGGATACAGGATGATGACCCGTGTGCCGGGGACCTTGTGGAAAGCGGATGCCACCGCGCCGCCGGTATCCCCCGATGTGGCGACAAGGACGGTGAGCTCGCGGTCTTCGCCCTGCGTGAGGTGCGCCATCAGCCGCGCCATGAAGCGCGCGCCGAAGTCCTTGAAGGCCAGCGTCGGCCCATGGAACAGCTCAAGGATATGGTCGCCGGGCGCGAGGGTTACGATAGGCGCATCGAAGGCCAGCGTGCCATCCACGATCTCGCGCAGTTTTTCCTCTGGCACATCCTCTCCGAAAAACGCGTCCGCTACGGCGAAACCGATTTCACTGAATGAAAGATCCCGCCATTTTCCCCAGAAATCCACACCGAGAACCGGTAGCGTGTTCGGCATGTAGAGCCCATTGTCCGGCGGCAGCGAGCGCAGGATCGCTTCCTTGAGATCGACCTGATGGGCGGGGTTGTTGGTGGAGTGGTATTTCACGCGAGTTTCACTTTACCACATGCACCCCGCGCGGGTTGATCTTTGATACATGCACCTGGCAGTTCACGGGGATGGCGGTGAAAACCTTTTGCACGGCGGCACCCACCTTGCGGGCGATTTCCTCGCCCTCACAGAGAGCGAAGACGGAAGGGCCGGCGCCGGAGATGGAGAAACCGAGCGCACCGGCGCCGAGGGCCGCGCGTTTTGCCTTGTAGAAATCG
Source organism: Prosthecobacter debontii (assembly GCA_945869855.1). Taxonomy (GTDB): domain Bacteria; phylum Verrucomicrobiota; class Verrucomicrobiia; order Verrucomicrobiales; family Akkermansiaceae; genus Luteolibacter. Next base: position 10,779 of record CAMBQC010000064.1, on the reverse strand, counting down.
GGGATAAGCTTCTGGCGGCGCGGTTCGGCGATCACGTCGTGGATGGAACGGGAAATGAGACCGTAATCTTCCTGCATGAGTCCGAGGATCAGGCCGCCGAGGTTGCCGATCTGCTGGGTGGCATTTACGAGCGGGATTTCCTTGGGCAGGATTTCACGGGCGACCTTGGTAAGGATTTCGATATCCGGATGCACAACGGCGACCCAGAGGTTCGCGGGCGCGGGGATCTGGGCGATGTCGAGTTCCTCATTGGAGCGGATGAAAACGATGCCGCCGAGCAGGCATGGGCCGACGTTGTCCGCGTGCCACGCTCCATCCGCCGAGGCTTCACCGGCCATCGCGAAAGGGAGCAACTGGCGTTTCGAAAGCGGCTCGCCAATGAGCTTGTTGACCGCATAGACACCCGCAACCGCAGAGGCAGAGGAGGATCCGAGGCCGGAGCCAAAGGGCATTTTCTTATGAATCTCCATCTCGATCCCGCGATCCAGCATTCCGAGGTGTTTTAGGAGATCGAGCGCGGCCACACCCGCCGTGTTTTGCGAGGGTTCCTTGGGTAGCTTTCCGCTGTCACCGGTGATCTTGGTAATCTGAAGGCCGGGCTTGTTTGAGTTGCGGACGACGATCTCATCGCCCGGCGAGTCGATGGCGAAGCCCAGCACGTCGTAGCCGCAAGCGACGTTGGCGACGGTGGCGGGGGCGAACACCCGGATTTCCTGATTGGCTGACATGATGTATTTCCGTTCGAAACGGGCGGGAGTCTGCTTCGGGTAAGCACTCGATATCAAGCACGACTTTGCCCCGCAATCACAGGTTCAGAAGTCGATCTCCTTACCGAGTTTCCCGACCGTGACGCAAGCACCCATGGCGCTCAAAGCCAACTGAAGGCTCGCCGCCGAATCGGCCTCCCCATGGACAAGCCAAGTGTGTGTCTTCGGACCGGTGATGCGAGCGTAGTAATCGAGCAGCTCCGAATGGTCGGCGTGGCCGGAGAAGGAGTCGATGGTTTCGATGTGCGCCCTGACATGGAAGCTATCGCCGAGGATGTTGACGGCTTTCGCCCCGTCCCGGATTTTTCTGCCCAAGGTCCCTTCGGCGCAGTAGCCGACGAAGAGGATGGTCGTGTGAGGGTTCTCGATGTTATTGCGGAGGTGGTGGAGGATGCGACCTGCCTCGCACATGCCGGAGGCAGAAATGATGATCGCCACGCCCTCGATGTCATTGAGCTCCTTGGAGCCTTTGACGGAGCGCACGAGAGTGAGTTCCTCAAAGCCGAAGGGGTTCTGTTTCTCGAATAGGGTGTGATACACCTCCTCGCTGAACGACTCCGGGTGCAGGCGGTAGATCTCGGTGGCGCTCACCGCCAGCGGGCTATCCACATAAACGGGGATGTGCGGAATCTGGTTCTTGAGCAGAAGATCGTGTAGGTAGAAGAGGATCTGCTGTGTCCGCTCGACAGCAAAGGCGGGAATCAAAATTTTTCCGCCGCGTTTCACCGCCTGCCGGATCACATCAGCGAAGCGGTCGTCGATGCTCGGCGCCATGTCGTGCTCGCGCCCTCCATAGGTGCTTTCCATCAGGAGGAAATCGACATCCGTCACCGCCACCGGATCGCGGAGCACTTCGTTATTTCCTCGACCCACATCACCGGAAAACAGCAAGCGCTTCTTCCTGCCGTCGGATCGATCCGCGACGTCGAGGATGACTTGGGCGCTGCCAAGGATATGCCCCGCATCAACAAAGGTGAGTTCCACGCCGTCGGAGATCATAATGGGCCGTTCGTATCCGATAGTGACGAACTGTCTGAGGCATTTTTCGGCGTCGATTTCATCATACAGCGGCTCCACTGGATCGAGTCCTTTGCGGACGCGATGCTTGTTGAGCCATTCGATGTCGCTTTCCTGGATGCGGGCGCAATCGCGGAGCATGATCTGGCAGAGATCACGGGTCGCGTTGGTAGCGAAGATCGATCCCTTGAAACCCTTTTTGGCGAGGTTTGGCAGGTTGCCGCTATGGTCGATGTGCGCGTGGGAAAGAACCACTACATCGACGGATGCCGGATCGAAGTGGGGAAAGCAGCAATTGATATCGTAAGCGTCCTTGCGATGGCCTTGGTAAAGCCCGCAATCGAGGAGGATACGCTTGCCATTGATTTCCAGCAGGTGCTGGGAGCCCGTGGTTGTTCCCGCCGCTCCGCAAAACTTCAGTTTCATGTAAAATGATCCTCTCCCAGCGCACGCGCGAAGCAACGAAAAAAGCTTGTTAGGAAACGACTCAGGAGAGGTCATCCGCCGTAACGGAGCGCTGTTCGCGGCTACCGAGCATGACGGCATGTGTCACCACTGACTGAGGCTCCGCGTCAAAACGGAAGCTATGGCAATTCGGGCAGATCGCGGTGGCTTTGCCCACAATGGAATCACAGCCTTCACAGACCTTGTAGTTCCCGGGGTTCGAGGCGATCTTCGCGGCTGTCTCCGCGCGGTTGAATGGGGGTGTCTGCATGGTTCGGGCACAAAAATAGCGGTACCGGATGACCGGCCCGCTTGTATTTCGTGGGCAAATAAGCCCCCGGGCCTGGAGTGCTGGTCAGGCGATCGCAGCAAGCGCCTTGGCGGTCTTGCTCTTGAGATTCGCCGCCTTGTTAGGGTGGATCAGGTTGCGCTTGGCGGCCTTGTCCACCACGGAGGAGAACTCGGAAGCAGCCTTGGCAGCAGCATCCTTGTCGCCGGATCCGATCGCGGCGATGGCTTTCTTGCGGACCGTCTTCATACGGGATTTCTCTGCGCGGTTGCGCTCGGTGCGGACGACGGTCTGGCGGTTGCGCTTGATTGAGGACTTGTGATTGGCCATAATATTAAAAATTAGTTATGTTTTACACCGTGTGGGTGTTCATAGGGGCGGGACGCTAGAGGAGGTGGGATATTGGTGTCAAGCTGATGTTTTCGGAAAATCCGCGCTCACCGGATGACCATGTTGTTTGTTTTGGGGGCGACCGAAGCTGGCAACGAACCACGCACCACATACACATCCGCGCCTTGCCCCACGCGGTCATAAAGGTCCACGACATCGCGGCATCCCATGCGGATGCAGCCGTAGGAGGCGGGCGTGCCGAGACGGCTCATTTCAGGAGTCCCATGGATGTAGATAAAACGGCGGAAAGCGTTGCGGTTGTTTGAATCCGTTCCTGCCAGCCACAAGATACGGCTGACAATCGGATCACGCCCCGGTGCGTTAGGCTTGAGCACCTCGCCAGTCGGGCGGCGGCTCTTGAAAACTGCGCCCGGCGGGGATCCGGAGCCGATTTTCTTCGCGACCTTCATCCTGCCTAGCGGTGTGCGGTGGGAGCCAGGCTGGTCGCCCAGGCCGAATTTTGAAGTGGAGATTTTGTAGGTCTTGATCGGTTCGCCATTGCGGACGAGTAGCATTTTCTGGTCACGAACACTGACAATCATCTTGCTGTTACTGTCCATAGAGGGAGCGCAACTGGTCACGAACGGGATAAAACCCATAAGCGGGAGAAGAAGGCGAGTGATACCTTTTTTCATGGCTCAGAGTGGGTCGGAAAGATTGGTGGCTGGCGCTCCTGCGGATTTGGGGCTGGAGGCGGAGGGCAGCATACGTGCCAACGAGGCGGTGGATGTGTAGAAGAACCCGACCGGGAATGGGAGCAAAAGGATCGCGGATGACCAGCGACCCTGCATCGCCGCCTCAATGACCACGAAAAGGAAGAAACAACCGAAAAGGAACTCTACGAACGGCGTCAGGGTTTTCATCGCCTTGTAGCTGCTCTTTTTCCAATCCGAATTTTTCAGCTCAACTCCGTATTTCGGCGTGCGGATGAAGGCGGTCTGGTGGTTGCAAAGCGCCTCGATGACAGCTTTCGCGTTGGTGATCGACATCCCGATGCCGAGGGCGAGAAGCAGAGGCAGGTAAGGGATTTCCTTCCACCATGTGTCCGGGCGGAGCGCTTTCTGCGAAGTGAGATAGAAGAGCAGCACCGAGACTGAGGCGAAGAAGAAGATGGGTATGTTGATGATGTAGTAGGTGAGTGCGCCGAAATCTGGATGAGCGTGCTGGCTCGGATAGATCAGGAAGCACAGGCAGATCAGGAGCAGGTAGGCAAAATTCGATGTGAGGTGGGCGGTAGCCTCCATTTTCACAAACAGAGGCACTTTGCTCTTCCAGATGGCGGGCAGAACTTTTTTACAGACCTGGATGGAACCCTTCGTCCAGCGATGCTGCTGGCTCTTGAAGCCGTCCATATCCACCGGCAGCTCGGCGGGGGTTTCCACGTCGTTGAGGAAAATGAAGCGCCAACCTTTCAGCTGGGCGCGATAGCTGAGATCCATGTCCTCGGTGAGGGTGTCATGCTCCCAGCCGCCGGCGTCGGCGATGCAGGATTTCCTCCAGATACCGGCTGTGCCGTTGAAGGTAAAGAAACGCCCGGAACGATTGCGGGCGGTTTGTTCGAGTTCAAGGTGCCCGTCGAGGAACATCGCCTGGATGCGGGTGAGAACGTTGTAGGTGCGGTTGAGGTGACCCCAGCGGGTCTGGATCATACCTATCTTCTCGTCTGAAAAATAGTGGATCGTCTTTTTGAGGACATCCGCGTTCGGGACGAAATCGGCGTCGAGGATAAAGAGATAGTCCCCCTTCGCGTAAAGGGTGCCGTTTTCCAGCGCCCCCGCCTTGTAGCCGGTGCGATCCGTGCGATGGATATGCTCTGCATCAAATCCCTGCGCCACAAGGCGCGCAATCCCTGAGCGGCAGATCTCGACGGTATCATCCGTGGAGTCGTCGAGGAGTTGGATCTGGATTTTGTCCTTGGGATAATCGATTTTGGAGACGGAATCCAAAAGGCGATCCACCACGTGCATTTCGTTGAAAACCGGGAGTTGGATGGTTACCAGCGGCAGCTCCACGAATTCCCGCAAAGGCACAGGCTTGTTGCGCGAGTGCTTCAGATAGAGGAAAATGATCGCGAGGCGGTGCGAACCGTAACCGGCTAGACCGATCAAGACGGTGACGTAAGCGAAATACCAAAAGGGGGATGTTATGTCCATTAGGCTAGTTGATATGGATTGAAGGGGGCACTAAGTAGTTGCAAATGGAGGAAAGGGAAGCCTGACGTCAAAAATTCGTGTAAGCAGCTTTTAATTTGCCTGAAACGGATATCAACGAAGCTTTAATATAATGTCAAGTTTGGAAATGGTTTCAAAATCCTGCCGAAAGAAAGTGTAGATTTTCTATGAGAGCAGGCATCCACCGGCAAGCACTGTGTGATTAACACTACTTGGTGATTAGCATGATATCCTTAAATTGAACCTTCATGGGAGCACCTTGGTGCATCTGGAGGGCGATGACACCCGCCTTGGGAGCTTCGGCGGTTTCGTCGGTCACATCTACGGTGAGTTTCCCGTTGATGTATTGCTTCACATTGTTGCCTTCGGCGACGATTTTGTATTCGTTCCAGTCGTCCTTGTTTATAGCTGCCTGGATTTCGGCGGAATCTGCTGTTTGGCCGGTGACCTCGAGTTTCGGCTTATTGGGGTTTTCACCTTGTTTGATGACGACCTGTTTGCCGCGTTCGGCGAGGATACCACGGCCTTTTTCCTCGTAGAGGATACCGCTGTAATTGTCGCCGTATTCAAAATCGGCTTGGTAGCCGCCGACGATGAACTTGGCGGGGTCGATGACCTTGCTGCGGTATTGGATGCCGCTGTTGGTGTATTTCTTGTCATCGCCGGGGGTCATCTTGTATTTCATGACTAAGGTGAAATTGGAGGGTTCACCGCCTTTCCAGATAATGAAGGTGTTGTGTGGGACGGGGTTCTCGGGGGTGGAAGCTCCAGTGATCGCTCCGTCTTGGACAGACCAGAATTTCGGATCGCCCTCCCAGCCGGTGAGGTCGGTGCCGTTGAAAAGCTTGGTTTCCTCCGCGGTGGCAAGGGAGGCAAGAAGAGCGAGGGATAGAATCAGTTTCATAATTGCTATTAAACGGTTAAGGCGGGATTGTTATTTCAGGCGGACGGCGTGTTTCTTGGAAAGTTTTAGGACATCGCCGGGTTCAGGGGAAACGGCTGCGGCGGGATCGGTGAGTTTCTCGCCGTTGAGCTGGACGGAGCCGGACTGGATGAATTGTTTGCGCAGCTCGCCGTTGGATTTCTCAATACCGAAGGCGGTCTGGAAAGCGAAGGCGGTGAGGCTGAGGACGGTGGAATCAGCGGGTAGATCCGCGAGGTTGATTTCGGGCAGCTCGGCGGCGGTGAGATCTTTTTTCGAGAAACGCGTGTCCCAATCCTCCCGCGCCGCGGCACCCGCCTCCACGCCGTGGTAGCGGGCGGTGAGTTTCTCCGCGAGGGACTTTTTCGAATCCATGGGATGCGACGAGGAATCTCGTTTCTCCCCGAGGAGGAGCAAGTAGTAGCGATCCATCAGCTCGTCGGAGACGGACATGATCTTGCCGAACATTTCCTGCGGCGGCTCGGCGACGCCGATGTAATTGCCGTAGGATTTCGACATTTTTTTTACGCCGTCAAGCCCTTCGAGGAGCGGCATGACCATGACCACCTGCTGCGGCTGGCCCACGGCCTTCTGCATGTCACGGCCGACGAGGATGTTGAAAAGCTGGTCGGTGCCGCCGAGTTCGACATCGGCGCAAATCTCGACGGAGTCCCAGCCCTGCATGACGGGGTATTGCAGCTCGTGGAGGCGGACTTCTTGGCCGGCGTCGAGGCGGTTACGGAAATCCTCACGCTGGAGCATTTGTTGGAGAGTGACGCGGGCGTTGAGCTTGAGGATTTCCTCGTAGCTCATTTTCCGGAACCAATCGCCGTTGTAGACGATCTCGGTTTTCGAGCGGTCGAGGATCTTGAAAGCCTGCTCGGTGTAGGTGGCCGCGTTCGACAAGACCTCGTCGCGGGTGAGCGGCGGGCGGGTGACGGAGCGACCCGAGGGATCGCCGATGGTGGCAGTGAAATCGCCGATGAGAAGGACAGCCTGGTGGCCGAGCTGTTGAAACTGGCGGAGTTTCTCGATGACGACCGTGTGGCCGAAATGGATATCCGGCGCGGTGGGATCGACGCCTAGCTTGATGCGCAGCGGGCGGCTGAAGCCGAGCTTTTCGAGCAGTTCCTTTTCGGAGAGGACTTTGGCGGCGCCCGCCGTGAGCTGGGCGAGCTGTTGTTCCGGGGTGAGTGACATGCGTTTAGGGGTGAAATGCCGCAAGCGGGGTCACGGGTCAAGGATCACTCCTCGTCTTTACCGCTGCCTTGGACGCTTTCGATATCCTTCAGCTTGTCGATCGCGCGTTCGGCGAGGTCTTTCACCTCATCGTATTCCGAACTATCGGCGAATTTCTGGATGATGGCGTAAACCCACGGTGCCGGTTTGATGTTGACCATGCCACGGATGAGCTTGAGTTGCTCGTCTTGCGTTTTGGTTTCCGCGGCAAGCAGAGTCCAGTTTTCCTGAATCTCGGATTCGTTCTGGGCCGCGTACTCGTAGGCGGAATTGAAGGCACGGGTGCGGATCTGGAGGTCGGTGGCGGTTTTCAGGAATCCGATCAGCGTGGTGTAACCGCCCCGGTCACCCCATACGCCCAGAGCGACGATCGCCGCGATCTTGTCCTTCATCTCGGCGCTATCGAGGTTCTGTTGCACCAGTTGCAGCGCCTTGTCCCCGCCGATCCGTCCGAACAGCCTGAGCATAGTGTGGCGGACCAAGTCGTTGGGAGCGGAGTCATACGCGGCGGCAATGGCAGTGCCCAATGCTTCCTTGGATTTGCTTTTCTCAATGATTTTCGCAGCGTTCTCCTCTGCCGCGGTGAAGATGCGCGGCTCCTTGGAGGTTTTTATGACGTCGAGCATCTCAGCGAAATGGCTGTCGTCTGCCATGAAACGGATGGCCTGGATGGCGGCTTCCGAGGCCTGCACATCATCGGTGGAACGGGCGAATTTCATGAGCGTGCCGATGATCGCCGGGTTGTTCCGTTTGCGAAGGACATCCCGGATCAGGACGATCCTGATATTGGGAACGATTTCCTGGGTGGTGGCGACTTCCATAATGCGCGCGTCCACATCCGTTCCGTCGGTTGATTTTGCGAGAAAAAGCGCCGTGTAGATTGCCACGCGCTTATCATTGGCACCGACGTCGGTGGCGGTATTGAGTAGGATCTCCAACTTGCGTTTATCTACGAGGACTTCCTGCTCACCCTTCTCAACGCGGCTAATCATCTCGTTGTAGAGTTTCGCCTCGGCATTTTCACCGCTTCTCTTCAGCAAAAGCACGGCCAAGCCCACGGCAAGAACCCCAAGAAGAGCGGCGATGCCCATTTTCAACTCGTTGGACAGGCCTTTTTTCCCGGATGAAGCAACAACCGGGACGGTATGGGATATCGCGGGAATCTTCGATGTCGAAACAGGGCTCGGCGCGGGTTTTGCGATGGTTGTGAGCTTGGGTTTGGAAATGGTAATGGATGCCGACGAAGCGACCGGTATCACGGCCCGCTTCAGGATAGTGGAAGCGGGCTTTACCACTTCAGGGACAGGTTCGGCGGGCGTGGCCGGTCCGACCTCGGGCTGTGCGATTGCATCGGTTAGCGCCGCAGCAGCTACGGGCACGGATGCTTCCAGAACCTGTTTCGTAGAGTGAATGCTGGGTTTCGAGCCGACAGGAGGAGCGAGGGGCTTCGGTATGGATGCGGTCTTGAGAATTTGTGTCTGCGGCACATCCTTTACCAGTTCAGGAACGGGAACCGAGCCAGGTATCACGAGGCGGGGGCGCTTGGGCGCTGCGGCAACTATCGGCGGTAGCCCTGTGCTGAGGGGTGGCGAAGATTGCTCGTCATTTTCGACAAACACCCGCAAGGAATCGCGGGCTGTGGCGGGCCGGTCCGCGGGATCGCGGTTGATGTGCCACATGATCCAATCGCAAGCCCAAAGCGGGATACCTTCGCGGATTTCCTGGATAGGTGTGACATGGTGCTGAAGGTGGGCAGCCATCACTTCAGCAGCGGTGTCGCCTTCGAAGGGATACGTTCCGGTCAGCGCATAGTAGAACACGCAGCCGAGCGCATAGAGGTCGACCTTGAGATCTATGGGAACCCGCTCGAACTGCTCGGGTGCCATGAAATAAATGGATCCGAACACACCATCCGATTGGTCGATGGTCTGCAGAGAGGGCTTGAGGGAAAGTTTGGACAGCCCGAAATCGACGATTTTCACCTGAAATTTCCCCGATGGCAGCCAAGTGAGCATGATGTTGCTGGGCTTAAGGTCACGGTGGACAATGTCGTGATCATGAGCGGCGATCAGTGCCTCCATGGTCTGCATCGCGAGCTGGCGGAAATCCGCCCATGTAAGGGAAGCTTTCAGGATCGCATCCTCGATCGTGTCACCCGTGAGCAGTTCCATCACTACGAAAGGTCCGTCGCCATCATTGCCCACATCATACACGGTCACGATGTTCGGATGCTGAAGAGAAGCAAGGGCACCGGCTTCCTGCATGAGCTGTCCGGTCGCCTCCACGGAGAGCGTCTCATCGTCGACATTGGTGATAATGCGCTTGATCGCCACCTCGCGGTTCATGCGCAGATCATGGGCACGGTAAACCGCTCCGAGTCCACCCTGACCGATCTTTCCCTTGAATTCGTATCGTCCTTCCATGGGCTGGGATGTAATTTTGGATAACGAGTTGACCTCTCAGTTTCCGGATCGGGTGATCATTGCACGCTTGCGGCGTGATTCGATCCAACGGTCGTATTGCGCGGAGGTTTTCTTACGGCGGACACGCTCCTCAACCATAGGGCGGACGGTGGAAAGCGCGGGTGCGGGACCAAGGGATTTTGAAATGACCACGACGATGGTAAAGCCGCGAGGATCAAGCAAAGGGCCGATCGCTTGGTTCTCAGGGGCATCGAAAAGAATCGCGGAGAATTCCGGGGAAAGATCGGTGCGGGGCAGGTTTTCCTGGAGTCCGCCGAGTTCCGCGAACGCGTCCTTGGAATAGGTCTTCGCGAGGTCCTCGAAGGATTTTCCTTCCTTCGCCTGTTTTGCGATATCTTCGGCGAGGGCGAGCTGCGTCTCGGGGCTGGCAATAGGATTTTCGGGATCCGAGGCGGGAATGAAAATTTTCCGGAACGAGATCTTGTCCTGAGCCACATCGCGGAGGGTGGACTTCACCTCGTCGTATTCATTTTGCACCTCGTTGGGCAGCGGAGGCGGGGCATCGGAAAATTGCTGCGCGCGCATCGCTTGGACGACCATTTTTTCGCGGGTCATTTCACGGTAGCCATCCATTGTCATGCGGGATTTTTTCAGTTCCTCGCGAAACTTCGCTTCGTCGCTGTTGTAGAGCTCACGGATTTGCCGCTTGACCTCCTCATCGATAAGATTCGGCTTTATGCTGGCACCGATCTGCTTGAATTCATCAAGGATGATGCGGCGGTCGATGAGTTCCTGGAGGATTTTCTCGCGGGCCTCGGTGAACTGCTTCTCGAACTCCGGGCCGCGGCGTGGGAACTGAGTTACGAGCTGAGAGTAAAGAGGCGATAGCATGAACGCCACCTCGTTCTTGGTGATCACGCTGCCGTTGACCTTGGCGGCGATGCCATTGACCTCGACGGCCTGCGAGTGGGCAGGGAGCGCTCCGATAACGAAGGGGGTGAACAAGAAGGCTAGTTTGCGGATCATTTCAGTTTTTGAGGGCTTATGATATGGGGGAAGTCGACAAGGACTCTGCAGTAGTTTTCCGCGTGCGGAGAAAGATTGCAAGCGGGTAAAC
>CAMBQC010000063.1 GCA_945869855.1 Prosthecobacter debontii | reverse complement strand
ATTTCCTCCAGCCGCTCACGCCGCTCTCGCAAGCTCGCCCCCAGCAGGCTTTCCCCATCGACCCATAGCAGATCAAACGCGACGTATCGCAGCGGCACATGAGCCGCACCTTCCGCCGCCTCCATGAAAAGGTCGCCCTCCACCTTGCGACGTCCGAGCCGCTTCTGCAGATCCGCAAAGCCCAGCTTGCGCCCCTCCGCGTAGGCAATCAGCTCGCCGTCCAAAACAAAATCCCCCCACATCGCCGCCGCCGCCGCAACCAGCTCCGGGAACTCCCTGTCGAGCGGCCGAAGATCACGCGAAAACAAACCAACCTCACCACCGATCTTGTGGAGCTGCGCCCGGATCCCATCGTATTTCGGCTCCAGCCAGAACGGCGGCGAAAATGGCAAATCCGCGAACTTCGGCCTGTCGTCCGATTCGTCCCGTTCTAGCGGCGAGGCCAGCATGCAGCGGATCGGCACCAGAGGCGTCAGGGTTGCCTCCGACAGCCGACCTTCCTTCGCCAAAAGCGCCGTATGCCCGAGATCCCCGGTCAGCATATTCGCTTGCCTGATATCTGAATCGTTTGTTAGAAACGATTGTGTAACCGCCTCCTCGACTAGGCCTTCCTTCAATCCGATCCGGAGATCACCTGTTAACAACTTGATCACAAGCTCACCCTCCGAGGGATGTAGATTAAACAAACGTTTCGATAAAAGATCGACCTTATCGAGTGATCCTTCCAAATTATCAAGATCGGTGAAAAATGAATGTAAGTCACTAATATCCAGTGGCTTTGGAGATAAAATAACTTCTTGTAAAATGATTCTGGCGGTGCGCGCGATGTCATTTTGGGTGGTGGAGATTTCCTGAAAGCGCTCGGGTTTCACGCCGGGCACGGAAACCAACGACCGCTTGATTGTGGCGCTTCCCACATTCAAAGATCGTCTCCCAGCGCGTCTTGGGAGAGCTTCGCCGGTGAGCCAGCGTGTCGCCACTGCGAGGTCATCCCCATTGAGTCCGCGCAGGTAGCCCACGAGGTAATCGATCTTCGCGCGGCGGCTACTGGTTTCCCCGATCAGGCGGCAGATATCGGAGAAATCGGCAATCTGGCAGATGGGACGGCTGTGCCTCGGGGTTGGAACACCGACCGCGGAGGAATGCGATTTCCCCAACGAAAGCTCGAGCTGATCTCCGCCCATCGCGCACCAAGCATCGATTCCCTTGGCGCGGAGCTCGGCGGCAAATTCCTTGGCGTAACCGTGTACTGTGAGCACCCGCTTCGGGCGAACGCGGGTCACACATTCATGTAGCCCGGCGTGATCCGCGTGGTCAGACATCGGGATCACCTCATCGACGCGATACCGGTAAAGCGAACCGGCCTGAAGCGCCCAGCCGGTGAGCATGGCAGTGCGCTTGCTTTTCATGCTTCGCAGCAGTTTCGCGGAAACCGCGTTGGGGGGCGCGATCACGACATGCCCTTCGATCGCAAACCCCTCGAAAATCCGCGGCTCCAGCAGCCAGATCCCCGCGGCGCGACAGACCTCCGTCATTTCAGCGACCTTGGGATGGGAAAGCGCGGGGATGCCATTCTCCGCCAACAGCGCCAGCGCCTCCTGCGCTTTTCCGAGCGAATATCCAAAAAGCACGGGCGTTTCCCCATCCGCCAACGCATCCTGCACGAACCGCAGCACGGCGGCGTCCACTTCCATCGCACTGGGGAAAACGAGATGCGGGAGACCGAAGGTAGTCTCCATGATCAGGGTGTCTGCCTGGATGAAATTGACCGGTTCGGTGGTGCGTCCACGCCGCGCCTTGAAATCGCCGGTGTAAAGGAGGGTCGCACCGTCCTTTTTCCGGGTTACATGCAGCATCGCAGAACCGGCGATGTGGCCCGCTGGCAGCATCCGCATCCGGAAGCCGTTGCAGTCGATCATTTGCCCGAATTCCACCCCCTCCAGCCGCGCCTCCGCCATGTTGAAGCGCGCACGCAGCAGCTTCGCCGTCAGCGTCGAGCACAGGGCATTGCCATGGCGCGCAAAATGGTCGGCGTGCGCGTGGGAAACGAAGGCGGATTCCTTCGCGTCCCACGGATCCAGCCAGAAATCCAGCTCAGGCAGATGGATTCCCCGGTTGAAAACGACTTCGATCACAGCCCCACGCTAACAGCCTGCAATGATCCGGCAATTCCTTCCGGAGGGGACGAAATGAAAGAGTCATCGACAAGTCCCTGTTGAGAGTGGAACAATTCTTCCTCATCCCATGAAACTCCGGACCATTGCCATCCTCGCCACCAGCCTCCTCACGCCCACCCCCCTGATGGGGAATCCCTTCTTCGCCTTCGACAACGGAATCGGCAATAAGACGCCTTCCGAACAGGCAGCTCTCCTCAAACAACTCGGTTACGACGGCATTGGCTACACCGGGACGGGGCATTTCGCCGAGCGAAAAAAGGCTTTCGATGAGCAGGGGCTGAAAATCTTCAACCTCTATGTCCACTCCTTCGTGGATCGTCCGAACGCCTACGAAGCGGGCCTGAAAGAAGCCCTCCCACAGCTCAAGGGCACCGGCGTGGATCTCTGGCTTACATTGCAAGGCAAGGCTCCCGATGACACCGCCGCCGTCCGCATCGTCCGGGAAATCGCCGACGAGGCCGCCGCGCATGGAGTGCGCATCGCGCTCTATCCCCATGACAATTACTTCGTGGAAACGGCGGAGGACGCCCTCCGTATCGTCAAACAGGTGGATCGCCCGAACGTCGGCGTCACGATCAATCTCTATCACGAACTCGCCGCCGGAAACGCCGACCGCATGGACGAAATCGTCAAGGCCTGCGCACCGCATCTATTCCATGTATCCATCAACGGAGCCGACCGCGAAGGCGGCATCCCCAAGATGATTCGCCCACTCGACGAGGGAAATTTCGACCTTTCAGCTTTCCTCAAATCCCTCGGCTCTATCGGCTACAAAGGCCCCGTCGGCCTGCAATGCTTCCAAGTGCGCGGGACACCTGAGGATCACCTGAAACGCTCCTTCGCCAAGTGGCAGGAGATCCGTGGCCTGATTGCCGGGCCGGTGAAACCATAGACCGGTTGCCATCCGGCGGCAAAACCCCTATCCTCAAACCATGCCGGAGCTGATGAAATGGTTCGAGTCCGTGGAGACCGATGCGCCCTTCGACACCTGCAAGGTCTGTACTCATCCCTTAGAGTTTTCCGAGACGTGGGTCGTGAACAAGCACTACCACCGCGAGGAGTGCGTGATGGAATACGCCGTCTGCGAGGAATGCCGCGACGAGGTTTCCGGGAAATTTAGCGAGGATTCGAAAGCGGCGATCCGCGCGTTTCTGGAAAACGAGATCGACTGGGAGCAAAGGATGCTCGATTGGATGGCGCTGGAAAATCCAGAGAAGCGTCTCGAAAACTGCGTGGCATGCCGCATCCCGCGCTTCCTGCCCAGTGGCTTCGCGATCTCCGCGCAATTTCGCCAGGGCGGCACCCTGATCGAGGGAGCGCTACCCTTACTGATGTGCGCGGATTGCGTGGCGAAAATCACGGCTACTATCTCCCAAGAAAGCCGCGAGGTCTGGCAGGATTTTGTGGCGCGTCACTTCGATGGGCCCAGTAATGGAGGCTTCAATCTCGGAATTTTTTGATGGGTCCTTCAGCCCTTGATGTCATCGAACCACCCGCCGCGCGCAGTGACCCATTTGCCTTTCCTGATGATTTTCGTGAATCCGATGCCATGCTTCGCCGCAGCCTCGAACACTACCCATGCCTGCGTCGCCAAGATTCCGGAAACGACCAGATCGCAGCGCTTGCCCATCGATTTAGCGATGACCGGCCAAGACTCGATCAGGATGGTGGAGAAAAGATTAGCCAAGACCACATCGTAGCCTTTCTTGCGCGGCTTCCATTTGATCACATCCTGCTCGACCATCATCACATCCGGCGTGGCGTTGCGCTCCGTGTTGCGCTTCGCCACCGCTACGGCGAAGGGATCGAAATCGCAGCCCCAGACCTCGCTGGCACCGAGCTTGGCGGCCGCGATGGCGAGCAAACCCGTCCCCGTCCCGAGATCGGCCACCGTCCACTCCGTCCCTCTCCGCTCGCGGGAAATATCCACTAGGAACCGCAGGCAGGTCGAGGTGGTGGCGTGGTCACCCGTGCCGAATGCCATCTCCGGCGGGATCACGATAATCTCGCGCTTGCCATGTTCCTCGCGCAGGGCGGCGAGCTTTTTCGCATCCGTCTCCGCCGTCACGAGGAAGGCATCGCGCACTTTCAGCGGCTTCGGCAGCTCGGGTGTTTTGTTCCAATCCGCGTCCCTCATTTTCCTAACCGATCCACCGAACTGGGAGGAAATCCTATCCGCCTCGGCCTTGCTGGCGCAGTAAACTTGGAGTCGCACCGACTTCCCGCCCTTCACATACTCGATCACGAAATTCGGATTCCCCGCGAAACGTTCCTCCCAGGCGTCCGCCCATTTCGCCCCTGAAAGTTTCGACCACAAATGCATAGGCCGGAACATCCTCAAATCGTTCGCTCTATCGCAAGCCTTATCACAACCAACATGATCATTCCACCTACTTGAGACGATAAACCGTCTACCAAATGAATGAGCTGGCTCCGTTTGGTGAAGGAAGTTAATGAGTGGTTACTTGATATAACTTTTCTACCATATGACCTGTAGCCAAACGATGCTTTACTAGACTTCGGATTTCGGGTTCAAAGGTCGCGGCGTGGTGAAAAAGCGCGAGCGACTGGTGCAGATCGACGCGGCGGATTTCCGCTCAGCGCTGGCCGCGGCGGAGGTGCGGCGGGCGGAAGCGAGAAAACGCACAGTGCTTTGGTAAAGCGATACGTTTATGGTTTGAGTGCAGGCCACAAGTCGCATGCCTTACCACAACCCGTTTTTCCCGTAGGCCATGATATACAGCCCCATGAGGAAATTCGCAACGGCGTGCATGACAACGCACGCCCCGAGATTTTTACTCCAAACACACAGCACATAGGTCAGCGCTCCGTAAACGAAAGCTCCCGCCCAATCCATCGGCGCGTGGGCGGCCATGAACAGACCCGTGACGATCAGGAAACTTTTCCAATGGGCCCGGCCGAAGGGCTGCTTCCAGTAATCACCCTCCCAATCCATGCAAAAGCGCATCACGAAGCCACGCCAGAATGTCTCCTCTACCAACGCGACCACCACCACCGCCCGCACAAAGCGCATCACCAGCGTAAACCAGTAAGCCGCCGGATTCTCGAAAAATCCGGGATCAAATCCCTCGTCGCGTTTCGCAATCCCCAGCCATTTCATCCAGCCCTCGGTCTCCCCGCTGAGATTCCAGGCATCGTAAAGTGTCGTCGGCAGCAGCCAGAAACCGATCCCCACCGCCCCGAAAACCACGCCCACCAAACTCCATTTCCAACTCCAATCAAAGCGGTAGATTCTCCAGAAATAAGCCAAGATACCGATGGAAGCGATTGTTTGAAGCGGATAGATCCAATACGTCACATCCTGTTGCCACCAAGGGGCGGAGGGATGATCCCAGCCGAGAAGGCTCGCGCAAAGCTGGAGCAGGATGAGGAAACCCATGAACACCGCGAAGGGCAAGATATGCGCCTTCGTGAGCCGATCCGGGTTATCCACATCCATTCCCATCCGCTCTTCCCTAAGGTTTAAAGTTTAAAACTTAAAGTTTCGAAACGAAGTGCTCCATCCGGTCCATCGCCGTCCTGAGATCTTCCATACCGGTGGCGTAGCAGCAGCGAAGGAAGCCCTCGCCGCTCGTCCCGAAGGCTCCGCCCGGCACGGCGGCGACGCTTTCCTGTTCGAGTAGACGCATTGCGAAATCCTTGGAGGAAAGCCCGGTTTCCCGGATATCGGGGAAGACATAGAACGCGCCGCCAGGAGTGTGGCAGTCGAGCCCCATCGCGTTGAGGCGTTTCACTAGGAAATCGCGGCGCTGGTGGTATTCGTCGCGCATCATCATCACTTGCGGAGCGCCATTTTCCAGTGCTTCGATGGCGGCATTCTGGCTCATGATCGGGGCGCAGAGCATGGAGTATTGGTGGATCTTCATCATCGCCTCGATGATGGGCTGCGGGGCACAGGCGTATCCGAGGCGGAAACCGGTCATCGCGAAGGCCTTGGAAAAGCCGTGCATTAGGATCGTGCGCTCCCGCATCCCCGGCAGTGAGGCGATGGAGATGTGCTTGATGCCGTCGTAACGGAGTTCGCAGTAAATCTCGTCGGCGAGGACGATGAGATCGTGTTTCACCGCGAGTTTCGCGATCCCCTCCAGATCCTCATACGAGGCCACAGCGCCGGTCGGATTCGTGGGGAAATTGAGCATCAACACCCGGCTCTTCGGAGTGATCACCTTCTCCAGCGCTTCGGGTTTCAGAGAAAAACCGTCGGCCTTGGTGGTTTCTACGCCGACCGCCACCCCATGCGCCATCAAGATACTGGGCGAGTAGGAAACGTAGCACGGCTCGTGGTAAATCACCTCGTCGCCAGGATTTAGCAGCGCGCGCAGGGCGATATCGATCGCCTCGGAGACGCCGACGGTGACGAGGATTTCCCTCGCGGGATCGTAGTCCACCTCGAAAAATCCGCTGACATATTTGGAAATTGATTTCCGCAAGCTCAGCAAGCCGAGGTTGGCGGTGTAGGTGGTCTGGCCTTTTTCCAGCGAGTAGATCGCCGCCTCGCGAATGTGCCATGGCGTTACGAAATCCGGCTCGCCCACGCCCAGTGAAATTACATCATCGCGCCCGACCACGAGATCGAAGAAATCCCGAATACCCGATCTTGGGACCGACGCCACATGTTTTGCGATTTTCGATGAGTAGTCCATAGATTTCCGCCATCAGCGGCTCGCGACTCAAGCCGAGCCAGCGTGGCGAGTCAATCCAAACACGGCTCTGGACAGACACGCTAAATTTCCCCGGGCGTAGCTGCGAAAAGAAAAAGCAACCCCATCAGATGGACGCAGATTCACGCAGATGGAAGAGAAGAGATGGGAAAGGTAGTAAGAGATATATACCCGGGAAGATCAGGACAGGGAGACGGGGGAATCATATCTTCAAAATTCACGTCCATCTGCGTTTATCTGCGGTTAATTCTCTTACATATTGCGAATCCGGCTAGCCCACAAAATTTCCCCCCGTTCTCTCTGGCGCTGGATCAAAACCGTGATATGACAGCGCCGCCCATGTCCACAGAAGCCATTCTCTCCACCGCCCGGCAATATCTTGAGGTCGATCCCACCACGCCGATCACCATGATCCCGATCAAGCGCGGGGCTTCCGGGCGCACCATCGCGCGGGTGAAAACCCCCGTGCACGACGATTTCATCGGCATCCACTGGACGGACGAGCGCGAAGACAACGCCCAGTTCGTGCCGGTGGCGGAGTTTTTGAAAAAAGCCCGCTTCAACGTTCCGGAAATTCTTTACGACCGCTCGCAGTACAACGTCGCCCTCGTGGAGGATCTTGGGGACACGGATCTGCTCTCTCTTAAGGACAAGCCCTTCAAGCAACGCCTGCCGTTCTACCGCTCCGCCCTAGAACAGATCGACCGCTTGTTCTACGCGAAAATACCGAAGGATTTCGAACTCATGCCGCCCTTTGACGCCGCGCTCTACCGCTGGGAGCAACGGTATTTCTTCGACCACTTCGTGGACGACTTCCTGAAAATGAGTCCAGTCGCGCTAGAAAAAAACGGGGCTTTCGAGGATATGGCGGAGGGTCTGGGAGCGACGCACAAGCACCTCGTCCACCGGGATTTCCAATCACAGAACCTCCTCATCAAGGACGACAAGGTATTCATGATCGACTTCCAAGGCCTGCGCCGCGGACGGCAGGAATACGATCTCGCGTCGCTCATTTTTGATCCCTACATGGATCACTCCGAGGAAGAGCGGGATGCCTTGTTAGATCTTTGGGAGGAAATTTCCGATGAACGCCCGGAGCAAACGCTGTTCCACCAATGCGCCGCCCAACGCCTCATGCAGGCGCTCGGCGCGTTCGCCAACATTGTGGAAAACCGCGGTGACAATTGGTATCGCCAGCACATCCCCGTCGCGGCGAAGTCCCTGCGCTTCGTTACCGAAGGCACCGCCATCGGCGAGGCGCTCGAACCCTGCCTAGCGAAATACCTACAAGCCTGACGCTCACTCGATGAGCCGCCGCATCGGGATCATGTTCGAATACTCAAAACCCTGCTTACGGAAGAACTCCTGACTCTCCGCGCTGATCTTGTCGGTCAGCAAGGTGATGCGGAGGAAGCGCTTTTTCTTCGCGAACTCGATCACGTGATCCACCAGCATCGTGCCGTAACCCTGGCCACGGTGAAGGGGATGGATTACCACATCCTCCATCAGAATCACGAACCCGCCGCGTGCGGTTGAGATGGTGAAAAGCATGTTCACCATGCCGAAAATCCTGTCTTCGTTGCGCACCACCACGATGCGCCCGCGGCTGGGTTGCTCGAGGATCAACCGCAGCCCCCGCTCCTGCACTTCACGATCCGGCATGAAGTCCCCGGATATTGAGAAAAGATCCATGACCAGCTCGGTCAGCGCGGGTAGATCATCCAAAGTCGCCATCTCCACTCTTTGCTTATCGGCAACGGTCTGACCGCCTTCTTGCGCACGCATTTCCGGTTTCGCCTTGTCCATGCGACGACTGTGCATTTTCCGGCCGGAAAATACAGGATTTTTCCCGGAAACTTCATGTTGGCCGGGGAAGATTTTGACTGCGGCGGAAAGATGCCGCACTCAAAAGCTTGCAGCGGATTTGCCCGCGCGGGTGCCTGTGGCGAAGGCGGCTTGCAGGAGGTATCCGCCGGTGGGCGCGTCCCAATCGATCATCTCGCCACAGACGAAGACACCAGGGAATTTGCGGAGCATCAGGTTTTCATCGAGCTCGTCCCAGCGGATGCCTCCCGCTGATGAAATCGCTTCCGCGAGGGGTCGCGGACGGAGCAGCGGGAGGCGGAAAGCCTTCGCGGCTTTGGCAAGTTGCGCCGGTTCTTCGCTCCGTGACGCGGAGAGGAGCGCGGCGGCAGGCTTGCTGAGCTTCCAGAATTTGATCGGCTTGGCGGCGAGTTCCTCGGCGGAAAAGGTCGGTTTGAAATCGATCTCGATCAACGGCTCGGGCATTTTCCTAAGCTCGCCGCCGAGGGCGTAGATCGCGCCGCCTTCGAGACCGTAGCGCGTAAACAACAACTCGCCCGCCACACTTTTCGCACCCGCGCGGACATGGATGTTTTTGATCGGCAAACCTTCGGCGGCGGCGAGCACCTCGGGTGGCCATTCGCACTCCCAGCCACAGTTCGAGGAAACGAGCGGCTCGCAGCCGATACCGAGTTCATGAAATTTTTCCACCCACCCGCCGTCCGAGCCGGTCTTCGGCCACGAGCCACCGCCGAGCGCGAATACGATAGCTTTCGCGCGGACTTCCGTGCCGTCGGCGAAACGCAAAGTGTTTCCCGGCAGTAGATCCTGCCACACGTGTTTCGGGCGGATCTCCACCCCCATTTCCCGCAGCCGCGCCAACCACGCACGCAGCACTGGCGCGCCTTTGAGCGCCTTCGGATACACCCGACCCGAGCTCGCCTCGAAGGTCTCCAGCCCGAGCCCGTGGCACCACTCGCGCAGATCGTGGTTGGAAAAATCCCGCAGCAAACACTCCCAATCCCTTCCTCCTAAGTAGTTTGAAACGAACGTTTCCGCCGAACCGCCATGCGTCAGGTTCAGTCCACCCTTTCCCGCCACGAGAAATTTCCTCCCCACCGAAGGCTTACCATCGAACACGGCAACCTTCCGTCCCATGCCCGCCGCGACCTCGGCGGCGCGGAGTCCCGCCGGCCCACCCCCGATCACGGCGATATCGATCGTTTCCATTCAGACCAGCTTGAGCCGCGCAAGATCCTGCGCGTCGATGAGGCCCACCGGCCTACCTTCCGAATCGATCACCACAATGTCGTCGATGCGTTTCTCGCCGACCTGTTTCACCGCCTCCACGGCCAGCGAATCGACGGTGAGGGAGATCGGGTTGCGCGTCATCAGATCGGCCACCGGGAGTGCTCCGAGTGAAGGGTCTTTCTCGTAGCCGCGGGCGAAATCGCCGTGGGTGAAAATCCCGGCGAGCTTGCCGTTTTCATCGAGGATCAGGCAGGCACCGGCGCGGCTGCGGTTCATTTCCGCTACGGCGTCGATGACACGTGCGGAAACTGAAACGAGGGGCATGGCGTTCTCGCGGCGCATCACATCGCCCACTTTCAGCAGCAAGGCTCGTCCTAACGAGCCGCCCGGGTGGTAGCGTGCGAAGTCGCTTTCGGTGAAACCGCGTGCCTCTAACAACACCATCGCGAGGGCGTCGCCCATCACCATCATCGCGGTGGAGGAAGAGGTCGGAGCGAGGTTCAGCGGGCAGGCCTCGCGGGTGACGGACGTGTCGAGCGTCACATTCGCGGCGCGGGAAAGCGAGGAATCGGTCTTGCCGCAGAGCGCGATTACTTTCACATCGAAGCTGCGCAGAAACGGCATTAGGCCCAGCAATTCCTCGGTCTCGCCGGAGTAGGAAAGCGCGAGCACGACGTCGCCGTCGCAGAGAAGGCCGAGATCGCCGTGCAAGGCGTCCTGAGCATTGAGCACTACGGCAGTCGCGCCTGTGGAGTTCAGGGTGGCTGCGATTTTCTGGCCGACGTTGCCCGATTTCCCGACACCTACGATGACCACTTTCCCGCGCTTCTCCAGCGAGGTGCGGAGTAATTTTACGGCCTCTCTGAAACCCGAGCCTACGCGCGAGGCCATTTGCTGGAGGCTATCCGCTTCCATCCCGATTACCGCCCGCGCCCGCTCTTCGAAATCCATGACAGCCAGTTCAACCCGAGCCGGACTTCATTTCAATGCGTAATACCGGACGCCCAAAGGCTCCAAATCCCCCGCCGCCAGGCCGATGACGGCGAGTTCGTGGGCGTTCGCAGTGAGCTTGTTGCGGCAACCCAATTTCCCCTTGTAGGAAATCCCCGCCTCTTACCCCAGCCAACCCAAGGCATTCTCCGCGATAACGACCCGCACCACAGCGAGGGTCTATGTAGGATGGAAGTTGGTGAGGCAAAAAACGCCTGGCCAGAATGCGAATTGCGGCGCAGGAAGGCATAGAGCCAATGCGCGGACTAGGTCTCGCCGCCAGTGCGGTCGAAAAAGACATCGCGTCGGTCGCTCTTTTCGAAGGAGAGTTCCGGTCTCACGTCCGACGCGTAGCTGCGCACCACATGGTTCGGCAAGAAATCGATAATCGTCCGGAAACAGTGCTACGGCACCCTTCTAACAACTCTCAGAACTCCGCGATTCGGTTCCCCAGATCCTCCGCGTAATCCGGGCAGACATCGAAGGAATCCCTTATCGCGTATGGGCTAACCACCACGCCTTTCAAGATTTCCGGGGGATTGAGCCGGCCCCGGATAATCCGTCCCGCTCGCCTGCTCCAAAACACCCGTCAGCCAGATATGGTTGAAACCTATGGTGCGGATCGCCGCGAGCGCCGCTTCATTGATGTCACGGAATTTCCCGCTGCCGTTTTCCGCCAGCGTGCCGCCGGGCTTGCGATTCAAAATCGTGTCCCCGAAGGTCCGCACCAGCAATTGGTAAATCACCGGCCTTTCGGTACTATCCGGCTCACTCATCGGCGGATTTCTTATGTTGCGCCAGGATATCGGCGAATCTCCCGTCGCTCTTTTCGCGCTCTTCCCGCATGACCGCCAATACGTCGTAAAGTGCGAACATCACCAGCACACATGCCAAAAAGAAACAGAAAGCCCACCAGAGCACGAACAGCAGGGCGTTCTTGGAAAGCAATCCATCGACCACCCAAAGCCCCACCGCCATCCACGTCACTGTCAGCAACAGCCACCGCCCCAGCCACTTCCGACGCTGGCCGCGATCATACAGAATCGCCTTTGCCAACACCTTGCTGAGTTCCCAATCTCCCGCACTTCCCATGCGGACATCCTCCCTATTCCCTCCGGTTTCTCCAAGCGGGAAATTCCACCTCAAATGCAAGTTTCGGATGAAACACCCGCCCCGGTATTTATCGCTATGGAGTGGTCTCCTTACCTTTGCCAGTAAATTCTTTGATTTGTTGTTGAGGGGGCTGGTCGTTTTGGGGTTGTTTGTTTGGGAGAGGGGCGGGCGTGGTCAAGCTGACGTCAGCTTGCGGGGGTGTGGGGCGCGGAGCCCCATGTCGCTGTCAGGCTACTTCGGGTAAGGCTGTGGCAGCCTCGTAAAGTGACCACGGGGTTTGGTAGCCGAGG
>CAMBQC010000062.1 GCA_945869855.1 Prosthecobacter debontii | reverse complement strand
CATACATCGGCACCGCGACGGTAAGCCCGACCACGGAAGTGATCAGCGCCGTCATGACGCCGGCGGCGATCTCAGTCGGACCGGAAGCCCCGCCTTGCTCACCCACCCTCTGAAACGCGTCCACCATCCCTAGCATCGTCCCCAGCATCCCCACGAGGGGAGCCAGCAGCGCCACCGCCAAGATACCGCGGATGTTCTTCTCTATCCTAGGGACTTCGAGCTGGCCCGCCTCCCGGGTCACATCGATCAGATCCCGTCGCTCCAGATAATATCTCAGTAAGGCCGCATGCGCCACACGGCCCACCGGCCCTGGCGCGCGGGCCGCCTCATGCAGCGCCTCTGCAAACGCCCGCCGCTTGACATGAACCCCGAGGCCCACCAGCAGCGAGCTCACATTGATCCTCGCCCGGTGGAAATAGAAAAGCCTCTCCACCACGCATACCGATCCGAAAAAACCCAAAGCAAGCAGCACCCATACGAGCGGCCCCCCTTTTTCGATCAGTCCCGATACCTCCCACTGCGCCAAGATCATCCTGTCAGCAACTTAGCTCCGCCCGACTGTCCGTATCAACCCCGAAAATACGCGGCACACTTAGCCCCCACCCTTGAGTTTATGAAAAAAGCCGCAAATCAGGCTGATGCGCTCGCCAGGGGAAACGGTCTCCAGAAGTTTCTGGCGGAGATCTGGCTCATGCACCATTTGCTGCGCGACGAGATCCGCCATCAGGCCGGGGTTATCGGCCTGATCCAGCAAGGCGGAGACTCCCGCCCGCACCTCCTCGGGAAGATGGGATATCCCGTCCTCGACCGAGCCCCTCAGGGTTTTCATTGCTGCTTCGCCTTTCCTGCCCTCCAGGGTTTCGGATAGCACCGGCTCGATGAGGGCGCAGGGAAAGGGCGAGTCCTCAATCCATTCGGTGAAGCGCACCCGGATCACTCCATGCAGCAGGAGTTCCGAGGTTCCGTCGTCCCTCTCCCGGGATGCGCGTATCAAGCCTGCGGTGCCGACGGGCGAGATAGTTTCATTTTTCCCGTCATCACGCACGCGGCCGACGGCGAACACACAATCCCCGGCCAGCGCCTCGGTGAGCATCAGTCGGTAGCGTTCCTCGAATATGAAGAGCGGCAGGCCGCCTTGGGGAAAAAGGGTGCAATCCGGCAACAGCATCACACCGCATCTCTGTGGAAGGTTCAGACCAGTCATCGCGTAGAGGCTCGCACCTCCTCGGCCAGTGCGCAACCGCCAAGCTCACTCTCGCGCCGGCGCGGGCATTTTCGCGCCGATCTAGGAGGGTTTCTGGAGGATCAGCTTCTATGGCACGCACGATTTCCGAACGGACTTGTGCATCCTCCGGACTGACACTTGTCACCCGACGCCATCCGCTGCTAGGTATGGCCATGCTTCGCCCCGTGTTCGCTCTTTCTCTGCCTGTCTTGGCTTTCTCTGCCTGCCGTCCTGCGGCTCCACTTGGTGTCATTCGGGGACAAGCCCCTCCCACACCGCCATCCCATCCCGCCGTGTCTGCCGTCTTGGCTCCGCCTAATCGCCAGGCTCTCTCCTCCCCGGTCAAGGCTCCGGCACTCACCCAGGTCTTCATTCGAGGCATTCATTTCGAAGGCGCGTCCTTCGATGCCCGCAGCCACCGCTTGCTGGTCATCGACCAGCCAAACGGGCCGGCCTCCACGTTCGCCACATGTCAGGAAGTGGCCCGCCAACATGACGCCCTGCTCGCTCTGAACGCCGGTTTTTTCACCCCTGATGGAAATCCCCTCGGACTCGTCATCTCCAAGGGGAAACGTACGGGCGCATGGAACTCAGCCTCTTCGCTCGGTTCCGGCATCTTCTCAGAAAGCGCCACGGGCCATCTTTCCATCACCCGGCGAGGCTCTCCCACCGCCTTCCTAGATGCCCGCGAACTCATCCAGTCCGGGCCACTGCTCACGGAAAACGGCGGTGCCGTCGGCGGACTTGATGCGGGAAAAATCGCTGTCCGCTCGATTCTCTTGACCGATGGCGGCACGCGCTGGTGGATCGGCAAGACTTCGGCTTGTACCCTTGCTGCCCTCGGGGAGTCGCTCGCCTCACAGTCACCCGCCGCTTGGCCGATCCAGCACGCACTCAACCTCGATGGCGGGCGCTCCACGGATCTTTACGTTTCGGCGAGGATTCCGGGCGGTTCCTTCGAACGACGCAGCTTCCTTAACCGCCCGGTTCGCAATTTCCTCATTCTCAAACCTAAGTGACAAAAGTGCCACTAAAACGGATTCTGGACAAAACAGATCTGATATCAGAGTCTAATGGTTAGCTAGAAATTCAACCTCACAACGGCCATGTTTAAAACAATCCTAACCGGATGCGCTGGTTCCCTCCTGCTAGCCTCATGCGGAGCAGTGGATGCGGTAAAAAGCAGCACTGCGAACGTTACCGCAGGCATCAGCAAATTTTCCCTTACCGACCTTCGCCCGTCTAAAATCAATGTGGTCAAAGTGCGCGAAAAGGATCTCAAGGAAATGCCCCTCGGCAAAGACCGCGCCTTGGCCTACGAGCGAAAAAAAACCTTCTGGTCTTTCATTCCCGGAAACTTCGAGGAACCCGACCTCCCCGAGATTGAGGAAAGCGAACCGGACGGCGATCTCCTGCCTCCCAAGCCGCTTTGAGATGGTTTCATTTGCCCGGTACTCTAAAATTAAAACCCAATCAGCGTGACCAGCTCCTGGTCACTGAAGCGCTCCAAATGATCCGCAGCGGCGGCAAGCATTTCTTCCTCGGCTACCGCTTCGATCTCGACCCATTTGTCGGCTTCATCAGTCACATTAACGATGGGCGGATAACCGTTGATCCCATTATCAGAAGGCTTCAGGAAAAGGAAAGCGGCAAGCGCAGCGCAGGCGGCGAGGGCAATCCACGGCGAAAAGCTAAGCGACTTCGGCCACCACGGATCGGCCTCCGGAAGCAGTTTCAAGGTGCGCAGAGTATCGTCCGCAAAGCGCCCGCTCGCTTTCTTAGGCGCGGCTTTTCCTAGCAGCTCCCATGTGGCGTCTTTGTCGTCCCAATCTTCCCGTTCGCTCATCTTCATCGTTCTACATCTGCTGAAACACCCGATCCACCCGAAAGTTTCGAAGGAAGTTTCACACCCCCCGCCGGTCGCCCCAGAGCCTGACGTGGAGGCGGTCGGAAAAGCGGAACCCCAGATCCCGGCACCGCTCCGCCAGCCAGGCGGCCGTCTTGTCCAACGCCTCCACCGTCCGCCCCTCGGACATCAGGATCACCCGGTTTCCCGGAATCTCCGCCCGATCCAGCAGCGTCCGGATCTCGGAAATATCCCGCTCGTCCCGCACCACAAACTTGAACCACGCCTTGCCCGTCGCCGCCAGCCCGCTCAGCACCGTGGGTTTTAGCCGTAAATCCTCGCCCATCCCGCTGTTGGCCAGCTTCGGGGAAACGTTCATCTGTCCGATCAGCCCGAGAAAACCTGCCCCCGGCAGGATCGTTCCGTTTGTCTCGATCTCGAAAAACCATTCCCCGCCCTGACTGCGCAGCGCCTCCATCAATCCCACCAGCCCCGCCTCCTGCAAAAGCGGCTCTCCCCCCGTCAGCACCACTCTCCGACAACCGAAGCCCCTCACGATCGCCGCCACCTCATCGGGAGACATCGTGACGATCACGTCCTCCTTGCGATGCTTTGCATAACCCGCCGCTCCATCCTTCTCATGCTTCCACGGCGTCCCCTCGAAATTCCACGTGTGATCCGTATCGCACCAAACGCAATGCAGGTTGCAAAGCGACAGCCGGACGAACACCGCAGGCGCACCCACGCTCACACCCTCACCCTGCAGGGTATGGAAAATTTCCGCCCCGTCCCCCAGCCGCGCCAACTTCATGCCGCGGATTGTGTATCCTCTGCGCGGGTCTTTAAAGTTTAGAGTTTAAAGTTTCCCCTCGTTTCTGCCATCCTGATTACATGGGATTGCACTCGCTCGGAGACACGGCCTGGCTGTTCAAGGCGGGCGGAACGTCTCCGGAAAGCAAGCTGGAGCTGGTTCTCCGTCTGCGCCGGTTACTGGAGCTTCATCCCATCCCCGAGATCATCGATACCGTTTCCTCATTCGACACCATCGCGGTGCATTTCCATCCCGCCGACGGCCGGAAGGCGCTGGATCACCTGACCTCGCTCCACCTCGACGAGGCCGATGACCGGCCGCCTTTCAAGGGCCGCACCGTTTGCATTCCCGTAGCGTACGACGGTTCCGACCTGCCCGCGCTGGCAGATGCCCTAAAGCTCACCGCAAGGGAAATCGTCGAACTCCACCGCAACGCAGAATACACGGTCGCCGCGATCGGCTTTTCGCCAGGTTTTCCGTATCTCCACGGGCTCTCCCCCCAACTCCATCTACCACGCCTGTCCAGCCCGCGCAAAGTGGCGGCGGGATCGGTGGCGGTTGCAGGCGGTCAGGCCGGCATCTACCCTTTCGCTTCACAGGGCGGATGGCATGTGATCGGACGCACGAACCTGAAACTTTTCGATCCCCGCCGCGAGCCTCCCTCACTGCTGCAAGCGGGGGACAAGGTGCGCTTCTTGGAAGTGGAGACTGTGGAGGAAACCGAGCCCTCACCCAAGCAGCCTGCGGCTTTGCCCGTCGGCATCCAAGTCATCGATCCCGGCGCACTCAGCTCCATCCAAGATCATGGCAGATGGGGGTGCCAGCACCTTGGTGTCTCGCCCGGTGGAGCCGTCGATCCGGTTCTGGCGTCCATCGCCAACCGCCTCGTCGGCAATCCGGACGAGGCCGCCGTCATCGAATGCACCATGTCCGGCCCGGTGCTGCGGTTCGATGTGAATGCTCGGGCAGCATGGGTCGGCTGGGCCGATGAAACTTCCGGAAAGCCGCATACCATCAAGGCCGGCGAACGGATCGATCTCCGCAAGCGTATGAGCCATCTGCGCGGATACATCGCGGTGGCAGGTGGCATAGAAGTGCCCGATGTGCTCGGTAGCCGCGCCACCGACCTGCGCGCCGTTTTCGGGGGGCATCACGGACGCTCCCTGCGCGCTGGTGACATCCTGCCCATCGGCACGGCGAGCACCGCTCTCATTTCCGAAAAATGGCACGTCTCTTGGCCCCACCCCGATGGCAGGTTCATCGAACTCCGCTATCTCCGCGGGATGCAGGCGGATTGGTTCTCCGAGGAAGCCCACTGCCTTTTCTCAGGAAATTTTTACGAGATCAGCCCGATATCTGACCGAACCGGAACACGTTTCAAGGGTGATAAGCTCGAACTCAAAGAACCCCGCGAAATGGTTTCCCAACCTGTTGTCTGCGGATCCGTGCAAGTCCCCCCGGACGGCCAGCCCATCGTCCTGATGAGCGAGCGCCAGACCGTCGGCGGCTACCCGCAGATCGGCCACATCATTTCGGCGGACATGCCCAAACTCGCCCGCGCGTGGCCGGGCACGAAGGTGCGTTTCCGCGAAGTCGATCTGGACGAAGCCCGGCAGGCATGGAACGAACTGCAGCGCGACCTCGGCCTTCTCCATGCCGGCCTAATGATGAAACTCACCTGATGCAAACCATCGACCTCAACGCGGATCTCGGAGAAGGCGGCGCACACGATGAAGCGCTGATGGCACTGGCCAGCTCGGCCAACATCGCCTGCGGCGGGCATGCCGGAGACGAGGAAAGCATCCGGCGTGCGGTTGATTACGCCATCCGGGCGCGGGTCGCCATCGGCGCCCATCCCGGCTACGAGGATCCGGCGAATTTTGGCAGGAAACCCTTGTCCCTCTCCGCCGGAGAAATCCGCGGCCTCATCCTGCGCCAACTCGAGCGCTTCCTGCGTTTTCACCCCCGTCTCCATCACGTCAAGCCGCACGGAGCCCTGTATAACCAGTCCAATCAGGATGAGGCGCTGGCGGAAACCCTCGTCGCCGCCATCGCGGAGATCCAGCCGTTCACCATCCTCTATTGCCCTCCCCGCGGCGCACTCGCCAAGGCCGCTGCCACGATGAAGCTCGTCACTTGTGCGGAGGGTTTCATCGACCGCCGCTATCAGGAGGACGGCAACCTTTGCCCGCGCGCCGAGGACCGCGCGCTCATCGAAAACAACGACGAAGCGGTGGCGCAGGCCCTCGGTATTGCCATTCATCGCACGGTCAGATCTCTGGGCGGAGCCATCATCCCCATGGAAGCGAGAACATTATGTATCCATGGCATGAGCCCCCATGCTGTGGATTTGCTGCGTCTCACTCGTTCATCCATTCACCGGGCAGGCATCGAAATCATGGCACCCTGAACCTTTTCCCCAATTCTAAAAGGGAAAAGGGGGACTTAGGTTCAACGGCTTAATAGCAAAAGCTCACTCACTTTCTGGATGAGTCGGGCCGAATCTCCAAGAGATTGAAAATGAGAACCTAATCTGTCCATTTCAAATGCCCAATTTCTCTCAATGCTTACCGGTAGAGATTGAATTCTACGCGCTTGATCGCTTCCTTCCTGAACCTTGCCGTGCCGAAGTTCTGGCTGAATCCAATAAGCGTATCTTCATCCACACCATCGAGACGGAAAACCATTCGCGAACCATCGGAAAGCGTTGCGCGAACATCCGCGCTGTAGAGTTTCGCCTCCTCCATCGAGGCGCTGGAGAGGGAGATATTCTTGAGCCGCGCTACGGGAAATTTCACTTCGCCGAAAGGTGTCTTGAGCGTAATTTCCTCACCCTCGATACCCAGCACCTCACCCTCGATCGTATCGCCGTTACGAAGTAACATCCGGCCCTCGGGGATTACCTCCTCCATAGGTTTTTGCTGCAGCCCAAAGCCGTTACCCAACTCGACGTCATCGCCGAAACCGCCTTGGAACTGCAGTTGCAACTGCCCCCTGCGGTTTGGCACGTTTTCAAGATAACCGTCCCAGCCGGCAACCTCAATGTCCGCAATGCTCAGCGGAGAAGCGTCCTGCGCGATGATGTGGAAACCTTTTCCCAGACTATCACGATCCACCGCATCGTCCTGCCATGCGTCGATTAACTGGCCATCGATAAACAGCGCGATCTTGCCACTCTTCAGGCTGGCTTTGATTTCGATGCGTGCCTTTTCGTTTTCCCTCAGCACTCCGGCGTTCGTGGAATGTCCGAGCCATTGGTTCGTATCCGCCTTTTTCACGTGAACCGAGTTGCCTTGGAAAACCATCTCATAACCAGAGTCCGGATTGGAGGGATTGATGATGTCCTTTGAGAAGAAAACAATTTTGGGGCGGAAGTCACCACGCCATGTAGCCTCAAACGAGATCACGCATTCATCTGGGAAATTGATCTCACGGGCTATACCGCCAGGAGAATCGGAATGCAGAGCTCCGCCCCGGAAGCTCCAACCGTCTGCACCATCATGATTCGTCCATTCCTCGAGGCTATTAGGGCCACGATAATAAATATCTGCGATGCTGGAAATCTTGGCCGATTTCACATTCACCCGCTTGAGGACAAGTTCCTCGGCATACCACGTCCTGAGTCGGATTTCCGCATCCGTGATACCCGCGAGCTGACCGCGTATCGTGTCTCCATTCGTCATCACAATAATGGCCTCATGCGCGGCGACCGGTCTGTCTGCAGGGGGTGCTGCCGTGGGAAGCTCAAGATCTACGACGTATTCCAGATCGAATTCAGCAGGCTGCTTCAGCAATTGGGATTTCCAGGAAAGTTTCTTGTCGGTCAGCGCCAGCAGATCGCCGGTAAGCTTGTCGCCGTTGAAGAAACGAACTACAGATTCTTCCTGCTGGGCAAAACAGGGAAACATCATCGCTATGAACAAGGTGGCGGTTTTCATCAGTCGTTCACGGGTTGCTTCAGGGTTTCCGGATGCGCTCCAGAGAGGAAATTCCCTCGCGTCGGAACTCGAGCGCCCCGAGCAGTGGATGTTCGACTATTGCGGTATCGGCTTCTAGGACACATTTGGAAATTCGCATCAAACCCTGTCCGCGCAACCTCAGGAATATGCCGCCGACAGTTCCGGATTTGGAAGGCTTGCTCTGTCCGCCCAGGAATAAGGTGGAAACCTCCTCCTCGGGGAGCTCCAGCGGTTCTTTCTGAAAATCACTTTTAAAAACATACACCGACGAAGCGCTATCCATGCGGATGCTCTCCAGCTTTCCTCCGAACCTCTCGCCGTTGCGCCCGATCAAGGAATCCGCCTTACCGTCGCCCCGTTCTTCGCTCCGGTGCCTATCGCCGCGGGCGTCCCATTCGAAGACAGTGATGTTTCCTACGTATTGCCCGCTCTCGCGCGAGGTGTTGCTAACGATGGAAATCCAGGTTCCCTCCGGTATGGGTGTTAGCGTATCCGTGTAACGCCCCTCCAGTTCCCCATCGAGGTAAACTTCCAGCAGTCCTGTCGTCCGATCCACACGGATTTCGACTTCCATGCTCCGTTTAGCAACCTGTTCTTGGCTTTGCACCAACTGAATGACAGGGGTTCGCCCCTTGATCGTTGATTCCCGGAAAATACCGAATCCCGAGCCGTTGAACTCGGCGACATACCTATCGATCCCCAATTCCCAAACTTTCCGTGTCTCGGCGAAGTAGAGCTGAAAACCCGGATGGTTCTTCCAACCGAACGTGAACTTCAGGATAAACTTTTTCGGTAAGCCGACATCACAGCTGAGGGTTCCCCGTCCCGTCGCGCGAAAGCGCCCGTTCACATAATCCCATGCCTGCACACCGCTCTCGTCACCCGACCAGCCATCGATGACCTTTGACCCCGAATAGACGATCTTTCTTTGAACAACTCCAAGTTGGAGAGAGCTTACCACATCGCGCGGAATAGCGAGGGTTCCCAACTCGGTGGATTCCACATTAATTAAATCCGCATCCATCGAAGTGATCTTCACAGGGAGGATATCGCCGTTGGCAAGCTCGATCCTCTGCTCAGGCACCTTCGAGCCCGCATCAGCATTTCGGAAAGCGACCCGCTCGAAATGATCAGCGCTCAGCAAGAGTGCTTTTTCTGAGATGGGGGAAAGCAGCGTGATCGTGCCGTCGCTCGCCATCCCCGTGATCTCTCCGGAAAGCTTGGCGTCGCCCTTCATCGATACATCGGCGGACAGGGCGGTGGAGGCCGCCATGCCGAGCAGCATTGCCGAGAGGCGTTGGAAATCAAAACTCTGCATCCCAGTCATCCAAAAAGCTTTCCGTTTTCTGAAACTCCAGCATCACCGCGTAGTCCAGATTCATTTTAATTTCACCGACCGCCCCATTCAGGATACACAGGTTACTGACATCCCCGGTGAGCGGACGACCGCTGATCCTACCGAGAGGATGGAGACGGACTCTGATCTCGTCCGAGGGTGCGTCCGACGTTTTTGCAATGCGTGATTTCGCGAAGCGGACTTCCGCAATCTTCTCGATCGGGAATTCGAAATCACCATAGCGCCCCTCCAGCTTCAGCTTCCCATCGCCAAGGCCTATGACCTTACCGGAAAAACGATCGGTGCCGTTCGAGAGCAGCACGATGTCCGCGTCATCCACCTGCAGGCTGCGCGCCGCGTCCGGCATTCCGTTCCACTCCGCCACGACTACCTCTGAGATGCGGTGCGGAGATTCCGGGATTTGCACGAGGAACCCGAAGCCCTCGCCTTTTCCAGCATAACCTCCGCCCTTATCCCCGCCGCCTGCCAACTCGCTCCACTGGACGACGAACTGACCGTCGATGAAGAGCGAAATCTCGCCAGTGGGTCGGTTGCACCGAATCTCCACGGTGGCGGTGCCAGAATCACCCAGTCGCATGCTGCTATTCGTCGTCTGCACGCGCTCAAGGTTGGGCCTGCCATCCGCATCGAAGGATGTGCGGTGCAACATGACGTAGTTCGAGAAAAGCTGCAGCACGTAACTATCCCCGAAGATATCCGGCAGCGAAGCGGGGTTGTTCATCGCGCCAGCCATGACAATCCGCTCCTGCGCCCGGATCTCTTCCTCCCCCTCCTCGGCGGCGACCTGTGGGGGTTTTTTGAAATTTGAGTGGAAGGCGATTGCGCAGGACAACCGACTTTTCCATGCGATGTCGAAACGAAGGATCGCAAGATCAGGTAAGCCGGCCTTTTTCACCAGCGCCGTGCCTATTTCCTTGTTGCGCCAATACCATGCGCTTCCCGCGTGCTTCCATACTGGCAAATTCTCTTTCTCATCGACCTTCAGTGCGGGAATTCCCTCCAAGTGCTCTTGGTCGATCATCACCCACTCCTCCGGATCATAAGGGCCGTGGTAAAGAATCCTGCCACCGAGCGGATTCGGTGCGATCAGGCCCACCTGATCACGGGGAATCTCCAGCACTCCAGCGAATGTCGTATCTAGGACAATTCGCTTGTCATCCATTTCCCTGACGACGCCCGGGATGCGGTCGCCGTTGGAGGTTCCCACGTGCGAAAAATCCCCAATCGATTTCTCCGGTCTACCACCGCGTAGAACGATACGCCGCAACTCGGCGGATTTGAATTCCACCTCCTCACCCACATCATTCCTTTTCCATAGAACCGATGGCCCGGCGGCGATTCCGGAAAGTTTCCCATGCAACTGGTCGCCGTTGGCAAAACTCAACAGATCTTCCCGTCGTTCCTGAGCATAAAGGAAAGATGCTGCCGCACTTGCAACCATGAAGGTTAGGTATCTCATTTTTCGTAAATTGGCAGATATCGGTAGTTCAGGGCGAGCGACAAAAGCGCCCCGGACGTGCTGAAAGCCCGGCCTTGGGTTCCGGGGAAAGATCCGTCCGGGGACTGGATCGTGGCGAGGTAACGGATGTTGCGGCTGTTCCATTCCTCCCATATCTCCGTGTCGGCATGGAAAAGAGCCTGCGACATGTAATATTCGTAGTAATAGGGGTAATACCGATCCCGGTAGTCCATGTTCTTCTTAAGGTAGGCGAGGCTCGCGGCGTAGCTCTTGGAGTCCTTCTCCTTCGCGAGCGAAAGGCACAGCGAACCGATAGCGGTCAGGGTCGGTTTGCCTCCCGCAGCCGAGGTGTAGCCGTAGGAACCGTCGCCCCCCCGGCAGCTTGCGAGGTAGGCGAGGGCCTTGTTGATCGCCTCATCCGGCACCGGCATACCGGCGTTGCGCGCGGCGAAAAGGCTGACGACCTGGCAACCTGTGACCGTGGTGTCCGCATCGCGGCTATCCGGTGTGTAGCGCCATGCGCCGAAGCGGTTACGCTTCTGGGAACTAAGGATTAGCTCTACCGCCTGTTCCAGGGCTTTCTCCACCTTCGGATGTTCGATGACTCCGTAGGACTCCGCCAGCGCCTTGGTGGCGAAGGCGTGGTTATACATGCTCGATCCGATGTAGCCGTTCGCCGAACTCTGCTTCGAAATGATGTAGTCGATGCCCTTGCCGATCACCTTTGCGTAAGGCCCGTTGTTCGGATCCTCTCCGTGCGCGAGGAACGCCGCCACACACAGCCCGACCACACCCGGCTCACTGCCCGCGCCATCGTCCCAGCAGCCTTCGGAGTTTTGTTTCTCGGCAAGGTAACGCAGGCCGCGCTCATAAATTAGGTCGACTTGCGCAGGCACGCGATCATCGCCACGGCTAGGTAAACCCTGCCCTAGCGATGCGGAAAACGAAGCGGCACAGAAGAAAATGAAAACCAGGTTTTTCATATCAAGGTGCTTTCCCCTCCAGTCCGCGGTTGTAGGCATCGAGAGCTTGCTGGAACTCGCGCGGCAGACTCTTGCCCGCGTTGCCCGCCGCCTTGGGCACAGTGCGTTCCTCGGTTTTACCGCCTGCGTTGCCGCTGTCCGAGTCGTTAGCGGTGTCGGAATCACCGGTCTGGCCTTCCCCCGCCTGATCGCCCGGTTTGTCGCCTTTTCCTTTTTTGCCCTTACCTTCTCCCTCGCCCTCTTTCTTACCCATCATCCGCTCCATCATGTCCATCATCGCGCTGCCTGATTCTCCGCCTTTGCACTGCTGTTGCTTCGCTTTCGCGGCCTGATGGATTTTCTCGATGATCTCCGTCTGCGCGGCAATGGTAGTGCCATCGGTCTTTGTTTCGACGAGGTAATCCGTGGTCTCGTCCATGATTCCCTCCACCTCGGTGAGGAGGTCAATCACTTGTTGCACTGTCTGCTCGATCACAAGTTGCTGGACGTCGGCGGAAAGTTCGTCCTGCTCATCGGCGAGTTTTTCAGAACCCTCGGCGTGGCGCTCCAACATCCCGGCGATCTCTTTTTCCTCCTCGGAAAAAGCGGGCAAAGCGGCGGCGATCAGGAAAAAGGATATGGATAGGGTCGTTCTCATTCGTTGGTTGGCGCAAGGGTTCCTGCATCCCGCTTGAGTTGTTCAAGCACACGCGTCCGTGCGCGGAGATCCTGTTGCTGCTGGATCATTTTCATCACCCGCAGCATGAACTCGAAATCCTCATCCTCCGGGCTGGCACCGCCCCCCCCCCCCCCGCCGCCCTCC
>CAMBQC010000061.1 GCA_945869855.1 Prosthecobacter debontii | reverse complement strand
CAGAGTGTTTCGAGTCTTGCTTCGACAGCTTTTCCAAAGGGGTCGGGATCGCGGTTGAAATGGATCGCGGTCGCGCCGGTCTCGGCGATGAGTTTCCGCAGTTCCTCCACGGCCTCGCCCTCGCGGATGATGATGCGGCCTTGGAGGGTTTCCAGGTTTCTCGCCAAAGAGGCCAGGCAACCGCAGAGGAAATGCTGGCGGTTCGGCCCGGTCCAGTGGTGAGATTTTTTCCAGCGACTCAGAATGTAAACCGGGATCACCGGCGCGCCATGGCTGGCAGCTTGATGCAGGGCGGTATTGTCGGCGACACGCAGATCACGACGGAACCAGTGAATGACAGGGAGCATTCATTATGAAAGCACCATTCTAGGTTCCGGACAGCGGCAATATCAGGAAACTCATCAGAGGTTCGACAGCAGTGCCTCGCTTTTCTTGATGGTGGTGGGGCTGAGTTTGCCCTTCACCCTTGGCGCGCCCTCGAGCATACCTTTTAGAGCCGCCAGCCCTTTCTCCGCCGCATCGAGTGATTTCCGTGCACCACCGAATTTCTTGTCCGGGAAATACTTCGTGAATGTGGTGCCACCACGGCTGATGCACAGCCGCCAGCCTTCGAAAGCGGCGTTTTCGTAAGTGAATCGTGTAAGATTTTTCTTCGATTTCATGGCTGATAGTGGATTAATTGACCTCCAATCCTGCTCCCTAGAGATCGGACTCCAAGCATAAAAGGCTGTTCGCCACAAAATTCTCGATTTTTCGGCGGAAAAACATTGCAAAACGGGCGCCGAAAGACTTTCTTCGCGCCCCGCGAGCGATTGCTAGATAAAACAGCCGTTGGTCCTCCGGGCGTGAAAGCGCCCTGCTCGCTGGAGGGTAACCCGGCAACCAAAAACAAAATATGTCAGCCATCACACTTGCTCGCTTCGAGCTTCCAAACCGTCTCGTCCGTACCGAGGAAACTGCCACCGACACCTACGCGCAATTTGTCGCCGAACCCTTTGAGCGCGGGTATGGCCACACTATCGGCAACTCCCTTCGCCGCGTGCTGCTCTCCTCGCTAGAGGGTGCCTCCATCACGTCTGTGCGCATCGCCGGCGTGCAACACGAATTTTCCAGCCTTCCCGGCGTGGTCGAAGATGTCACCGACATCGTGCTGAACCTCAAGAAGGTAAAGTTCTCCCACAACGACAAGGAGCCCCGCATCCTTTCGATCAAAGTAGAAAAGGACGGTGTCGTCACCGCTGGCGACATTCAGGGCGATAACATTTACGACGTGGTCAACAAGGATCAGATCATCTGCACCCTCGACAAGAAGGTGAAGTTTGATTGTGAGTTTGAAGTCCGTGTCGGTCGCGGTTTCTCCACTGGAGACGAGAACAAGCGCAAGGATCAAGCGATCGGCGTGATCGCAATTGACTCGATTTTCTCCCCCGTGACCCGTGTGAAATACAGCGTAGATACAACGCGCGTCGGTCAGATGACCGACTACGACAAGCTTACCATTGAAATCTGGACGGACGGTCGCATCACCCCGCAGGACGCGCTCCTGCAGGCCTCCGCGATCCTCCGCCACCACCTCGACGTGTTTGTCAATTACGACGAAAACGCCGTCGAATTCGAAGAGGCTCCTGCCGAATCGAGCGAGGAAAATACCGCGCTCAAGAAGCTGCTTGGCATGTCGGTCAACGAGATCGAGCTTTCCGTTCGTGCGGCAAACTGCCTGAACAACGCGAACATCACCTCCGTCGGACAGCTCGCCATGAAGTCGGAAGCCGAGATGTTGAAATACCGCAACTTCGGGAAAAAATCCCTCAACGAGATCAAGGACAAGCTCGTCGAACTCGGACTCGGCCTTGGGATGACCTTCGAGCCGGTGCTCCTTGCTGGCGGCTCCATCGCCACCCGCGGCCCACGCCTCGGCGCGGAAGATGAAACTCCTGTCGGACTCGCCGATCTGATCGCGCAAAACCTTGACGATTGATCCAACACCCCCATCCAAACCAATAAAGGAAGCCACCGATGAGACATCGCCGCAATACCACCAAGCTTAAACGCACTGCCTCGCACCGCAAATCCCTGCTCGCCAATCTGGCTTGCAGCCTGATTGAGCACGGGCGCATTCGCACCACTTTCGGCAAAGCCAAGGCTCTGCGCCCTGTCGCCGAAAAGCTCGTCACCCAAGCCAAGCGCAACGACCTGCATTCCCGCAGGCTCGCCATCGCTTTCCTCCGCCAGAAGGAAGCCGTCTCGAAACTGTTTGCTGAGGTCGCACCGGCCGCAGCAGCCCGTCAGGGCGGTTACTGCCGGATCACGAAACTCGGCCAGCGCATGACCGACTCCGCCCCGATGGCAATCATCGAGTGGGTCGATCTCCCCACAGCGGAAGCCGACGAAGTCGTCGAAGCGCCAGCCGCCGAGGAAGCCAAGCCCGCAAAGAAGGTTGCCAAGAAAAAGGCCGCCGAGAAAACGGAGGAAGTCGCCGCTGCGGAATAAGGCGTCCGATACGAACCATCATCCAAGCCCTCCCGTGGAAACGCGCGGAGGGTTTTTTGTATATTCACCCCTACGTGATCAGAAGAACTGACACGGCTAGACAGAGCAGGCCGAAGAGCAGCCACCTGTCGTTGAGCCTCATGTTCTCCCGCCAAATGAACAGGAACCTGCAGGAGAGAAGGAATGCAGCGCAGGCGATCTTGAAAGCCCAGAGTCAGGCGGGGATGTTGTCGGTTGTCGACGCCTCAAGGAGATCGGTGACGCCGAACATGACAAAGCCAAAGCTGGCTGTGAGCACAGCCGCACGTTGCTTACGGGAAACTGATCCGACTACTAAAGGCAATCCGAACGCGACCAAGAACCAGATGACGGCCTCAGCGCGGTTGAAATTTCCGATGATCGTGTGTGGATCACTCAATGCCTCCGAATGCCATCGGAAAATCTATTGATGGGAAGGCGGAATCACTTCGCCGGTATGCGCGTTCTCGCGGGGGCGTAGCTGGGGGCTTCTGCGGAGATTTCCCAGGCGCCGCCGGGCTCCGCGCCGAATTCGGGGGCGAGGCGGATATTGCCGACGGGCGTGCCGCGCGTTTCGGTCATGCCTGCGGAGAGGCTGAGGATCGCGGCGATGAGCTTGTCGGCGTTCTCCGGTTTCAGCGCGACCTGTGGGGGCATCGGGACATCACCCCAAACGCCCGCGCCGCCGGCCTTGAGCTTTTCCTTGAGGCGGGCGGAGGCATCGGCTTGGCCGGAATAGCGCAGCGCGACATCGAGATAGGACGGCCCGACTACGCCCGAATCGACCTGATGGCAGGCGAGGCATTGGCTGGCGGTGGCGAGTTTCGCGATGTCTTCGGGGAACTCCGGCCCGCCCGCGTCGTGTCCGGTGGGCGGGATGTAGCGGGCGCGAACCTTGATTTGGCCGGCATCCGGCATGCGCTCGGCCTTGACCTTGAAATTCACGGATTCACCGAAACCGGGTTTGTCCCTCGTTTTGCCGAGTTCAAGGGCGAGCGTGGGCAGTCCCCCAAGGGTGGCGAGCGGAATGCGGGCGATGGCGATCGCGCCCTTGTCATCCGTCGCGACGGCGCGGATTTCCTCGAAGCTGCCAGCGGGGACGGTGACGGTGGATCCGGTGCCGAGCTTCCGCTCAGAGACTCCCTCGGTGAGATACCAGGTCACAACGAGCTTGCCGCCCTCCGGATCGGCGGCCTTGTCCACGCTGTATGTGTTGGCGGCGGCTTTGATCGTGATCGTGGGGGGCTTGTTGCCGTCGTCGGGGCGGAGGCGGGAGACGGAGCCGTTCTTGTTGAAATACCAGTCGGAGCCGTATTCCAGGAGCACGAGCGAGCCGTCCTTGTCCATCTCCAGATCCATCGGGTGGACGAGCTTTTCCATGAAGACCTCCAGCTTCTCGATCTTCTCGTTGGCATCGAGCTTCGCCTTGAAGATCTTGCCGCGCATCCACTCGTAGGTGAGCAGGGTGCGGTCGTCCTCTTTCCCGAGGATGTTGATCTTCCTACTAGGATCATGGTAGAAAACGGGGCCGGCCATGGCGTTGCGGCCGCCTTCGCCCATGGCAGGGAATTCGTCGCTCTTCGCATACGGATACCAGATCAGCGCGGGTTGCGCGGGCGGGAGTTTTTTTAGACCAGTGTTGCGCTGGCCGGGGTTTTCCGGGGCCGCGGGATCGGTCATTTTCCCGACCGCGTTTGTCGCGAAATCGCGGATCGGGTAGGCCTTGTTGTCGGCGATCACGAAAGGCCAGCCGAAGTTGCCTGCGGCCTTGGCCTGGTTCACCTCGTCGTGACCGCGCGGCCCTTTGTCGCCGTTGTCGCGCCCATCGGGGCCGACCTCGCCCCAGTAGAGGGTTTTCGTTTTCGGATCGATGGAGATGCGGAACGGGTTGCGGCAACCCATCGCGTAGATCTCGGGGCGGGTGCCTTCGGTGCCTTTCGGGAAAAGGTTTCCGGGCGGGATCTCGTAGCCGGTTTCCGTGGGCTTGATGCGGATGATCTTGCCGCGAAGGTCGTTCGTGTTTCCCGCGGAGCGCTGGGCGTCCCATTCCACGCGGTTGTCGCGGTTGTCGATGGGAGCGACGCCAGCGCTCTCGAAGGGGTTCGTGTTGTCGCCGATGGAAACGTAAAGCAGCCCGTCGGGCCCGAACTCCACGGAGCCGCCGAGGTGGCAGACCTTGTTCTCGCGCTGGGTGGGGATTTCGAGCAGCTTGAGTTCGGACGCAGGATCGATCTTGCCGTCTTTGAGCGTGAAGCGCGAGAGGCGGCAAGCGACCACATCCGGCGCGCTGAAAAATAGGAACAGGCGCTGGTTTTTCGCGAAATTCGGATCGAGCGCGATGCCGAGCAATCCGTCCTCGCGGCCATAGTTGCTCTTCGGATCCGTGCCCCTCAACGCCTGCACCGCGACCTCCCCGATGACGAACGTCCCGCCGGTGTTCGGGTTGACGCGCAGGACACGGCCTTCCCGCTCCACCACGTAGAAATCCCCGTTTGGAGCGATGGCCACCTCCATCGGATCTCGGAAGCCGGTGGCGAGGTTTTCCTTGATGAGCGGGGCGGCTCCTACGGCGGAAGCTAGGGCGAGGGTTAGGGTTAGGGCGGTAAGCGCTTTCATGCTTCGAGTATCACGAGTAGGTCGTCCGAGTCGATTTGGATACCTTTCTTGACGATGATTTCTTTCACAATTCCATCCACGGGGGCGGAGACGG
Source organism: Prosthecobacter debontii (assembly GCA_945869855.1). GTDB lineage: Bacteria > Verrucomicrobiota > Verrucomicrobiia > Verrucomicrobiales > Akkermansiaceae > Luteolibacter. The sequence continues at coordinate 7,313 of CAMBQC010000061.1, read as the reverse complement.
TGGTGAGCATTTTCATAGCCTCGATGGTGACGAGCTTGTCGCCGGCCTTGACCTCGGTGCCGGGGGAGACGGCGACCTCTGTGACCATTCCGGGGAGGGGGGCGCAGACGTGGTTCGGGTTCGACGGGTCGCCTTTCTGGCGGGTCACGACGGTGGCCGATTTCAAGGAACGATCTGTGACGATGGACTCGCGGGGCATGCCGTTGAGTTCGTAGAACAGCGTGCGCTCGCCTTCCGTATCGGCCTCGCCGATGGAGATGAGCTTGATGATTAGGATTTTCCCGGGATCGATCTCGACCTCGATTTCCTCGCCGATCTGGAGGCCGTAGAAGAAGGCGGGGGTGGGGAGTTTACTGAGGTCGTCGTAGCGCGTGCGGGAGGTTTGAAACTCTTTGTAAACCGCGGGATACATGAGGTGGCTGTAGATGGCGTCAGCGGATTGTTGATTGTCGATTGATGATTGGAGATTGAGGGATTTGGCGACTTCGTCGAAGTCGATGGGTTCGGCGAGTTCGCCGGGGCGTTTGGTGGTGATCTTGTGGTTCGGGCCGAGCACGACTTTCTGGACGTCGGCGGGCCATCCGCCGTCGGGCTGGCCGAGGCCGCCCGAGAGCATGTCGATGACGGATTCGGGGAAGTCGATGGAGCCGGGTTTGATCTTGGTGACATCGGCCGCCTTGATGCCGCGGGTGACGAGGAACATGCACATGTCTCCGACGACTTTCGAGGAAGGCGTGACCTTGATGATGTCGCCGAAGAGTTGGTTGACCTCCGAGTAGGTGCGGGCGATCTCGCGCCAGCGGTGGCCGAGTCCCATGGCGTTGGCCTGCTCGCGGAGGTTGGTGTATTGGCCGCCGGGCATTTCATGTTCGTAAACCTCGGCGGTGCCGGCGCGCGGTGCGGAGTCGAAGGGCTTGTAGAAACCGAGGACGTGCTCCCAGTAGTCGGAGATGTCGTTGAGGGCGTCGAGGTCGAGGCCGGGATCCTGCGGGGAGGATTTCAGCGCGGCGACGACGGAGTTGAGGTTCGGCTGGGAGGTGGAGCCGGACATCGAGGCGATGGCGAGGTCGGCGATATCGACCCCGGCGCGCGAGGCGGCGATGACGGAAGCGGCGTTGAGGCCGGAGGTGTCGTGGGTGTGGAAATGGATGGGGATGCCGATTTCCTGTTTCAGGGCGTGGACGAGATTGTAGGCGGCCTGCGGTTTGCAGAGGCCGGCCATGTCCTTGATGCAAAGGATGTGCGCGCCCATTTTCTCAAGTTCCTTCGCCTTCGCGATGTAGTAGTTGAGGTCATATTTCGGGCGGGCGGGATCGAGGATGTCGCCGGAGTAGCAGATGGCGGCCTCGCAAATGGATTTTCCGTGCTCTCTAACAGCCTCCATGGCGACCTTCATGTTCGGCAGGTAGTTCAGCGAGTCGAAGATACGGAAGATGTCCATCCCGCTGTCGGCGGAGTGTTTGATGAAACCGGCGACGACGTTGTCGGGATAGTTCGAGTAACCGACGGCGTTCGAGCCGCGGAAGAGCATCTGGAAAAGGATGTTCGGCACCTTTTCGCGGAGCTGGCGGAGGCGTTCCCACGGGCACTCGTTGAGGAAACGCATCGCGGTGTCGAAGGTCGCGCCGCCCCACATTTCAAGGGAGAACATCTCCGGCGTGCGCGCGGCGTAGGCATCGGCCACGGCGAGCATGTCGTAGGTGCGCATCCGGGTGGCGATGAGCGACTGGTGGGCGTCGCGCATGGTGGTGTCGGTGATCAGGAGGCGTTTCTGATCTAAGATCCACTGGGAGAATTTTTCGGGGCCGAGCTCCCTTAAGAGGATTGCTGATTGCTGATCCGACTTCGCCGAGGCTACGACGGACAGGTTGTTGATTGAGGATTTTTGATTGGAAGACGGGGTGGGGGCTGGCCCGAGGATGGTGGCGGGGCGGTAGGCTTTGGCGTGGGGATTGCCGTTTACCGTGATTTCCGAGAGGTAGGCGAGGGTGCGGGTGGCGCGGTCACGGCGCTTGCTGAATTTGAAGAGCTCGGTCTTGGTGTCGATGAGCTTGGTGTGTGCCTGGCCGGAGCGGAAGGTCTCGTCGGCGATGATGTTTTCGAGGAAAGGGATGTTCGTTTTCACGCCGCGGATGCGGAATTCGCGCAGGGCGCGGTCCATGCGCTGGCAGGCCATCGGGAAATCGCGGCCCATGGTGGTGAGCTTCACCAACATGGAATCATAGAACGGCGTGATGACCGAGCCGGCATCGCCCGAGGCGGCGTCGAGGCGCACGCCGAATCCGGCGGCGGAGCGGTAGTTGAGGATGCGGCCGTAGTCGGGCGCGAAATTTTTCTCCGGATCCTCGGTGGTGATGCGGCATTGGATCGCGAAACCGTTGCACGGGATCTTGTCCTGCGGTGGCAGGGCGATTTCCTCATCGAAAAGGGCGTGCCCCTGCGCGACGAGGATCTGCGAGCGGACGAGGTCGATGCCGGTGACGCATTCCGTGACGGTGTGCTCCACCTGGATGCGCGGGTTCATCTCGATGAAGAACCAGTCGTTCTGATCCATGTCGTAGAGGAACTCGACGGTGCCCGCGTTGTTGTAGCCGATGCCGTCGGCGAGTTTCACTGCCGCGTCGCAAAGCTCTTTCCGCACGACCGGATCGAGGTGCATCGCGGGCGCGACCTCGACGACTTTCTGGTAGCGGCGCTGGACGGAGCAATCGCGCTCGTAGAGGTGGACGACGTTGCCGTGCTGGTCGCCGAGGATCTGCACCTCGATGTGTTTGGCGCGCTTGATGTAGCGCTCCAGGAAAACAGCCGGGTTGCCGAAGGCGTTTTCCGCCTCGGCGCGCGCTTCCGCCAGCAGGCCGGGGAGCTGGGAGGGTTTTTCGACGACACGCATGCCGCGCCCGCCGCCGCCGAAGGCCGCCTTGATGATGAGCGGGAAACCGATTTCATGCGCGACGGTCAGGGCCACGTCGGGATCGGTGATCGGCTCCTCGGTGCCGGGCAGGGTGGGGACGTTGAACTTGTGGGACAGCGCGCGGGCGGCGGTCTTGTCGCCCATGTTTTCCAAAAGCTCCGGCGACGGGCCGATGAAAATGATACCCTCACGCGCGCAAGCACGGGCAAAGGCGGGGTTTTCCGAGAGGAAGCCGTAGCCGGGGTGGATCATCGTCACACCCTTGGATTTCGCGAGTTTCACGATGCCCTCGTAATCGAGATACGCGCCGACCGGTCCTTTCGACGAATCGAGCTGGTAGGCTTCGTCGGCCTTGAAGCGGTGGATGGAAAAGCGGTCTTCCTCGGCGAAGATGGAAACGGTGCGGAGGCCAAGTTCGGTGGCGGCGCGGAAAATCCGGATCGCGATTTCGCCGCGGTTGGCGGCCATGATTTTTCCGGGCTTCGATGGGTTTGTGGGCATGATGAGTTTATTGGAAGTTGATGGGGATCAGTGGAACTTAATCGGCTTTTCTGATACGAATCTGGGTCGGCGTGATGACGGTGAAGCAATTCTTCAAATCCCGTTCGTGACGATCCAGAACAATCTCTAGCATCCGGCACTTCTCGGCGGGGGACAGCCGGGGCAATCTGATCAGGATTATGCCGAAATGCACAAGTTTCTGCCGGTAGGCGAGTTCGCCGAAATCCTTGTCTTCGGTGACAAGGATAGCGCCATTCTGATTGGCAAGTTCGAGAACCATATTGTCGGGTATCCCCGGGGAATCCTCAGCGACGGAAATTACGCTATTCCCCGTGTCTCTGAGACCGACGACCATACTCCGGCTTATATTCTCATCCGCGAGAAGTTTCATGCGGCGTTCTCTGGCATCGGGTAGATGACATCGGCTTTGAGAGCCTCGGCTCCGAAATTGATGGCAGCGAGCACTGCTTCGCGGGTTAGCGAGGGGTATTCGGATATGATCTGTTCGATCGTTTCGCCCGCCCCAAGGGTTTCAAGGATGTGTTCGACAGTGATCCTTGTTCCGGCGACCACCGCCTTTCCCATCATGATTTTCGGATCGGAGTGAATCAGTTGCATTCCGGAGGTTATTTGAGAATCGAAGAGGCTTCAACTAGGAAAAAGACGGTCACTTCCCGATACAGAAACTCGAAAAAATCACGCCCAGCAAATCCTCGGTATCGACCTTGCCGGGAATTTCGCCGAGGGCGTCGAGGGCTTCGCGGAGGTCGATGGCGGCGAGTTCGGGATCGGAATTATCTTCGGTGAGGAGGTCGAGGGCAGCGGTGAGGTTGGTGCGGGCGAGGGCGAGCGATGCCTGGTGGCGGGCATTGATGGCGATGGCGTGCTCGCCGAAGTCCGCTTCGGTGAAATGGAGGGCGGTGCGGATTTTTTCTGAAAGCGTATCGAATCCCTCGCCGCTCGCGCAGGAAATCCGTGTGGCTTCGACTCCTTTCCATGAGGGATGCTCGCCGAGGTCGGATTTGTTGAGAACAAGCAGATGGGTGGCGTGGTTCGAGGGATAGACGGCTCGTTCAGGGCGCGGGCGCGAGGCGTCGGCGATTTCGAGGAGAAGATCCGCGCCCTCGATCTGGCGGACGGTGCGCTGGATGCCCTGCGCCTCGATGGCGTCGTCGGATTCGCGCACGCCCGCCGTATCGACGAGGCGCAGCGGGATGCCGCCGAGATTGATGACCTCCTCGATGGTGTCGCGGGTGGTGCCGGGGATGTCGGAAACGATGGTGCGGTCGAAGCCGAGGAGGCGGTTGAGCAGGGAGGATTTGCCGACGTTCGGCTCGCCGAAAATGACCGTGCGCACGCCCTCGCGGAGGACGCGGCCTTGGTCGGCGGTGGCGAGCAGGGAATCGATGGTTTCCAGGATCCCGCCGATGCGGATGCGGAGCTGGGTGGTGGTTTGCGGGTCGATGTCCTCGTCGGGGAAATCGATCCACGCCTCCAGGTGCGCGAGGACGTCTAACAGATCGTCGCGGGCGGCGGTGGTGCGTTTTCCGAGTGTCCCCTCAAGCTGCGAGTGCGCGGCGCGGATCGCGAGCCGTGTCTGTGCGGAAATGAGATCCATGATGCCCTCCGCCTGGGTGAGATCGAGTTTGCCGTTGAGAAAGGCGCGCTGCGAGAACTCGCCAGGCGCGGCGTGGACGGCTCCGCATTCGAGGAAACGGGCCAGCGTTTCCCGTGTCACGAGGATGCCGCCGTGACCCGCGAACTCCACGGTATCCTCGCCGGTGAAGGAATTCGGGCACAGGAAGACGGTGAGCAGGCCGTCATCGATCACCGAGCCTGCGGCGTCGCGTATCTTGCCGCGGCGAGCCACGCGGGGCATCGTGGCAGAGGCGATGCCGCCACAAGCGAGATCCGCGATCTCGATGGCGCGAGGGCCGGAAAGACGGATCAGCGAAATGGCACCTACGCCCGTGGGTGAGGCGATGGCGGCGATGGTGGAGCTATGCGCCGAGGCCATTTATGTAACGCGTTGGTGAAAATTAAAAGCGGCGGTAAATCAAATCACCACGCGACTAGTTTAAAGCTGCTCCACGAGAGCTGTCAACGCGCGTGGGGACCTTGCGAAATGCGCTTCTTGCCTTGCACCGGCTCTTGGTGACCTCTAACTTGCGCGTCCCGCGACAGTCTTATGAAACCCGTTCACATCTACGACACCACCTTGCGCGACGGCACCCAGGGCGAGGGCTTTCAGCTCTCCGGCCTCGATAAGCTGCGGATTGCGAAGCGCCTCGACGAGTTCGGCGTGGACTACATCGAGGGCGGCTGGCCCGGATCGAACCCCAAGGATGTCGAGTTTTTCCAGGCTGCGAAATCCATCGCATTCAAGCACGCCAAGCTCGCCGCCTTTGGCTCCACGCGCCGTGCGAACACCCCGGTGGACGAGGATCCCCAGGTGAAACTTTTGCTGGAGGCGGAGACACCCGTGGTGACGATTTTCGGGAAAAGCTGGGAGATGCAGGTCACGGAAATTTTGCGCACCACCGTGGAGGAGAACCAGGCGATGATCCGCGAAACCGTCGCCCACCTTGCCCAGCACGGCCGCGAGGTGATCTACGACGCCGAGCACTTTTTTGATGGCTACAAGGACTCCCCGGAGCACGCGCTCGCCACGCTGAAAGCTGCCGCTGACGGGGGCGCGGCCTGCCTTGTCCTCTGCGACACGAACGGCGGCACCCTGCCTTCCGAGATCGCCATGATCTGCACCGCCGTGCGCGCCCATCTGCCCGGCTCCTCCATCGGCATCCACACCCACAACGATTGCGAACTCGGCGTCGCCAACGCGATCGCCGCCGTGGATGCGGGTGCGACCCATGTCCAAGGCACCATCAACGGCTATGGTGAGCGCACGGGAAATTGCAACCTCACCTCCGTCATCCCCATCCTCCAGCTGAAAATGGGGCTGGAGGTGGTGCCGCGCCTCGAAGGTCTGCGCGACCTTTCATGGTTCGTGGACGACGTTTCCAACAACCCCCATTTCGCCCGCGCTCCTTTCATCGGACGCACGGCCTTCGCTCACAAGGGCGGCATGCATGTGAACGCCGTGCAGAAACTCGCCCGCAGCTACGAGCACATCACGCCCGCCAGCGTCGGCAACGAGCAGACCATCCTCGTTTCGGAGCTCAGCGGCCAATCGAACATCCTCCTAAAGGCCGAGCAGATGGGCATGCCCATCGAAAAGGGCGCGCCCGAGGCCGCGCGCATCCTTGCCTGCATCAAGGAGTTGGAGCACGAGGGTTATTCTTTCGAGGCAGCCGGCGGTTCGCTGGAGTTGCTGATCCGCCGCGAGCTGGGGAAATACAAGAAACCTTTCGAGGCCAACGAATACCACACCAGCTTCCGCCAATACCGCGACGGCCACAAGCCCGTCTGCGAGGCCACCGTGAAAGTCAGCGTCAACGAGACCACCGAACTCACCGTCGCGGAAGGCCACGGCGTGGTCAATGCCCTCGACATCGCTCTGCGGAAAGCGCTATTGCCATTCTACCCGGAGATCGGGGAAGTCTCGCTGGTCGATTACAAGGTCCGCATCCTCGACGGCCACGACGCCACCGCCGCCAAGACCCGCGTTCTCATCGTCTCCGCCCACGGCGGCGAAACTTGGGGCACCATCGGTGTTTCGGAAAACATCATCGAAGCAAGCTGGCTCGCCCTCGTCGATGGCATCGACCTCTTCCTTCAGCGGAAAGGCTGAGGGCTTCCATGCCGGTAGGGCTGATCCGGCTCGGTCGGCCCTGATCAAAAACGGAAGAGCCGTAATCCCGGAGCGGTAGTGAAACCGCAGTGAGGCGGACTTTCTGTTTCGGGATTTCACTCCCGGGATAGTGAGCGATGCATTAGATTT
>CAMBQC010000060.1 GCA_945869855.1 Prosthecobacter debontii | reverse complement strand
CATCACCGTCCGTGCCGATCTCCCTCCTCCATGCGACCCCGCAAGCCTGCCGGACACCCATGAAGAAGTTGCGCGTATCACCGATGCCCTCCGCCGTGCCATACGCCTCAAAAACATGGCGATGGCCACCGAAGAAACCTATGTTCACTGGTGCGCACGCTTCACCCGCTTCTGCCTGATCAAACTCAAAAACCCGCCTCAAACCGCTGTTCCCGCTGCCATCACTAACTACCTCGAGTACCTCGCACTTGAACGCCACGTCGCACCGGCGACTCAAAAGCAAGCGCTCAACGCCCTCGCGTTTCTAACAAAAAATATCCTTGGTCACCCGGAATTCACCCTCGACCATATCACTCCAGCCAGGGGCCAGCGCCGCCCTCCGGTAGTCATGACTCGTGGAGAAGTCCGCTCTCTCATCGCACATCTTAAGAATCCTTGGAAACTTGCAGCCCAACTCATGTACGGCTCAGGGCTCCGTGTCATGGAAACGCTCCGACTACGTGTCAAAGACATCGATTTCGGACAAGGCACCATCACCATTCACGATGGTAAAGGTGGAAGGCATCGGGTGGTTCCTTTGCCTAAAGCACTTGAAAACCGTCTAACCGAACATCTAGCAGCAAATCGGGAAAAACATCTGCAAGACCTCGTTGTTGGCGCAGGTGATGTCCACATGCCCGAAGCACTTCTGCGCAAATGGCCGAACGCCAGCAGAGAATGGCCATGGCAATATCTTTTCCCCTCCGCAACTCTCTGTCCCCACCCACGAACCGGACGCGTGGCCCGTCATCATCTCCATGAATCCTCCATGCAGCGTCAGATGAAAGATGCGGTCCGCAAAGCCGCCGTTCCGAAACGCGTCACCTGTCACACCATGCGCCACTCTTTCGCTACCCATCTATTGGAATCCGGAACCGACATCCGTACCGTCCAGTCGCTAATGGGACATTCCAGCGTCGAAACAACCATGATTTATCTCCATGTCATGAAACGACCCGGCGCTGGCGCACCGAGCCCCCTCGATCTCGATTGATCAGAGACCTAACCCAATTCCCCAAAAAAACGACCTATAGAGCAAACTCCCTGCAAATAAAATCAACTTGCCCATCCTCGTTGTGATGACTAAAAATTCATCCAATGAACGGACAATCCAGAGCTACGCCCTTCCGTGCGGCATTTGCAGGTAATATACAGCGTGCTGCATTTGCAGGACAAATACCGCGTGCGGTTCAATAACACTGTTCGCCAAGATAAACAAAAAACAAACACATCGAACCATGATACCACTTTTCAATACCCTCGCCGCAGCCGCTCCCCAGAAACCCGAGGGCATCGCCGGCTTGCTCGCTGCCCCTGTGTTTATGATCGTGCTGATCGTAATAATCGCGCTCGTTGCAGTCGCTAGCTCAGCAAAGAGTTCGCAACCTCTGGTGATTAAAGAATGGAAAGCCAACAACCAACCAATTGATACCGACGGTAATTTTATTGTGATCACAGGTCGCCAAGGTGGATTAATTGCATGGCTACTGGCACTCATGAAGGTTGATCCAATTACTTCAATCAAGGTTTCGCCAGAGCGCGTAGAGTTTGCCAGCGCATCATTATCTGGAACAGACCATCGTATGATCCCAATTTTAAGTGTCTGTTCAACATACTACGGATATTACAAGCCTTGGAAGTCAGCTCTCGCCATCTTTGGTGTGTTTGCCTTCATCGCAGTCCAGATCTCGACTCTATTGGATTCAGGATTTGGCGCATTCATCGTGTTTCTAATTGGTCTGGGCGTATCGCTCGCTTATTACTTCTTAAGCCGCACCTTGACCCTCGGAATCGTTGAGCATAGCGGTGTAATCAATGGCATACGATTCAAGCGTTCCGTGATTGAAGGTGTAGAGATTAGCCCGGCACAGGGAGCCTATATCTGCCAGATTATTCAGTTCCTGATCGAATCAAGAAGAGCGAATCTATAAGGCGAACAAGACGGTCGTGGCAAAGGCGGGCAACGTTCCTCTTTCGCTTCGCTATGTAAGTCCATTCTCCGCCGTGCCACACCTAAACGTTGTGCAAGAATGAAGAATCCAATCGCCACGTGGACACTTTGGTGCCGAAGAGCAGACTCCATCATTGAATTTGAAGTCGGACTGGGTGCCCCGTACCGAGACGGCGATATGTGGCGTTGCGAATGGTCGTTGGGTGCTCTTTTTGATCACCCGCTTCACGCGGCGCAAAGTGATTCATCAATGCACGCGTTGGCGTGCGCTCAGGTGGGAATTTCTGGATACTTACACGCTAGGCAGAAGGCCGGCGATCGATTTTACATGGCCTCAGATGCAACTTCTGAAGCGCTGATGGAAGATCTTGATCACTTTCTCCCAAGTCTTAATATCCATAATCCAGAAGCACAATCGGGTCCCGGGGAGTGATTAGCTCCCCGGTCCCACACCACCCTGCGTACGGCTCCGTACAGGGCGGTTCCAATCAGTTACCTTGAGCTTGCTCAGGGTAGTAAAGAGCGATCCAGATTGCTCTCATATCCGGAACTCCTTGTTCTCCTAACCAACGGTTGTTGAGCGCGTATCGCACAATCTCGTTCTGGCTCATCCGCCAATAGCCTTTGCGGCTCCGCGTCGCCATGTGCACCGTTGCGGGATCCGCTCCCAGTGACAACAGGTGGCGGCGGCGCGTGCGCGGTTGCTTCCACTGCTTCCAGTAATACAACCTCACCCTCCGCCTGACCCATACAGACAGCGCCAGCACCTCCTTGTAGGTGGAGCTGAGCTTGTAGTAGTTGAGCCAACCCCGGATGTATTGATCCAGTTCGCCGATGACGACTTGAACCTTGTGTCCGCGATTGCGGCTGGTGATTTCACGAACCCGCTCCTTGAAGCGGTGTTGCGCTTTGTCCGTCCATGCCAGTTTTGCTTTGTTGTTCAATCGGTAGCCGAGGAACTCACATTGTTTCAGTGGAGCGGCGCGGCTTTTGGCGCGGTTGACGATCAGTTGCAGTCGTCCTTCGCAGTATCGGGTCAATGATGCCAGCAACCGTTTCGCCGCATTCCTGCTGTTCACCATCACGATGAAGTCGTCGGCGTATCTCGCGAATTTGTGTCCGCGTGATTCCAATTCCTTGTCGAGCGGATCGAGCACGATGTTGGCTAACAGGGGTGACAACGGACCACCTTGCGGCACTCCCAGAGGCGTGGCCTCAAGGGTGCCATCGGGCAGTTCCACTCCCGCCGTGAGGTAGCTGCGGATGAGTCCGAGGGTCTTACGACAGCGGAATTTTCCTAACAGGGATCTCATCAGGCGGTCGTGATTGACCGTGTCGAAGAACGACTTGAGGTCGCATTCCACCGCATGGCGGCGGCCTTCCTTCCAGCTTTCCTCCATCCCGGCGACCGCCATGTGGGCGGAGCGATCGGGGCGGTATCCATAGCTGCTTTCGCTAAAATCCACTTCGAAAAGCGGACTCAGCACTTGTGCGACGGCTTGCTGGATCACGCGATCCAGCACCGTCGGTATGCCCAACGGACGCTGTGTCCCGTCGGGCTTTGGAATGAACACCCTGCGCACGGGCGCGGGGCGGTAGTTTCCTTCTCTGATCGCTGTGGCAATTCTCGGCCAGTGCTCCCGCGCGAACGCGGGAAAGTCCGCGACGGTCATGCCGTCGATCCCCGGAGCACCCTTGTTCGCCTTCACGCGTTTCCACGCTTGGGCGAGGTTTTCCGTTTCAAGGATTTCCTCGATCATGTTTCGTTCCTGAGGGGCTCCATGCTTCCCTCCGTCACGGCTCTCAAGCGCGCCTCGCCGTCTGGCGTCATCGGTTGGCTTGTCCGTGGCGGGGTCGATCCCCTCCTCATTGGTTCGATCCTTCATCGGGTGAGGCCTCCGGTGTCGATGTTTAAACGGGCATCTTCCAGCCCCCGGCTCATTTCCACGATTACTATGATCTCTGCTGACTTCTCAACCGCTTGCGCGGGTGAGATCTCCCCAGGTAATTGCACGTTGCTCCACCGCACTGCCGCCGGATTTACCTCCACGGGCATACCAGACGATTTCGTTGTGTTGTGCCAACTCATCGCGCCGTGTCGGCCTTCTATCCGGTTCTTGTCCATCAGCTCGCGGTTTTCCCATAGCCTTCCTTCACGCGGTTGGTCGCCCTTCCGCGCTTGGCCTCTGGTAGTGGTTTCGTTTCATTTCTGGTATTTCCACAGGGGACTTGAACCCCATTTACAACGTGCCCATGCTGGGCACACACAAGTCGGCTCATCCAACGGCGGGTAACGTCCTTCTTTGAATTCGGGCTTCCCACCCCGCCGTGGATGGCCTATACGTTGGGTGGAAAATTATTCCTTGACAGCGTGTTGCGATTGCAACACATTGATTCAATGAAGACCGCAGCAGTTCACAGTCGTATTCAGCCTGAGATCAAGGAGAAGGCTGAGGGGATACTCCAGCGCCTAGGGCTAAGCCCGACCGAGGCGATTCGAATGTTTTACATGCAGATCGCCCTGCGTAACGGACTGCCTTTCGATGTGGCTATTCCGAATGACGAGACGATAAAGGCACTGGAAGACTCCAGGAATGGCCGTAATCTGGAACGATTTGACTCTACCGATGAACTTTTTGAGAGCTGGAATGCATGAAAGCGATTTTTCAGACCAGCCAATTCAAGAAGGATTTCAAGCGGATTAAGAAGCGCGGCAAAGATTTGAGTAAGCTCAAGGAGGTCGTCAGCGTCATAGCCAAAAGCGAAGTTTTGGAGGAACGTCATCGTGACCATTCACTGAGTGGGAAGTGGTCGGGATCACGAGACTGCCACATAGAGCCTGACTGGATTCTTATATATCGAGTGGACGATGAGAATCTTTTCCTTGAGAGAACCGGTAGCCACAGCGATCTCTTCAGATAAAAGACACCCAACAATTCATGGATGTCAACCGCCCATAATCATCTCTATTTTCACCTCAAGCTCATCGCAATAACGCGGTGACATCACATCAAACGTTCGCCAGAAGAAAATTCACTTTCACATGAAATCCTTATCCGGAATCGTGACCAACTCTTTGGCTTCCGTGAAGACATCGGATATTACGTCCAGTGAGATACACCATTGTGACTTCTCAATTGGCAATGTTGAAGTAGTCTTTTTGTCAGATCGAGATTTTGTCATTTCTGACGGCGATTTCGTGATTGCGGCCGGAACGATGAAGGGAAACCGTATGCGAGCATTTGCAGTTTACGATCATTCCACAGATCAGCAGAGAAGTTCCGGTGTTGCTAGCAATCTATTTGTGGCGGCTTTTGCTGCAGTCCTCGGATTGTTTGGGATGGTCATCACTTCTGTCTTCCTTACTCCATTTGCATATGTGATTCTAGTTTTTACTTGTATTTCCGTATTCTGTTTATTGTATAGTTCTTGTGCTTCGTTGGTTGCATGTATCTTGGTTTGGTGTCGTCGCTACAGCCGTGCAACAGAAGCCGAATCGGGTCCCGGGGAGTGATTAGCTCCCCGGTCCCACACCACCCTGCGTACGGCTCCGTACAGGGCGGTTCCAATCAGTTACCTTGAGCTTGCTCAGGGTAGTAAAGAGCGATCCAGATTGCTCTCATATCCGGAACTCCTTGTTCCTCTAAACATCGGTTGTTCAGTGCGAATCGCACCAGTTCGTTTTGACTCATCCGCCAGTAGCCTTTTCGACTCCGTGTCGCCATCCGCTGAGAATTAGGGACGACACGGCGGGATCGTCCCTACCTTACGAACCAGCCAAGCTTTTTAATGATTGGAATTTGTATACGCCTCTATCTAGCTGCGCTGGGTTATGATTCGGTTTCTTGCGTCCTCCACGAGCATTATCGTCTGATCACGTGCTTGAATCCCATTGAAACTTCCGCCGCGGTGTGCCAGCTTCGCGCGTGATTCCGCCTACCGCAGCTCTTCCCGCCAAGCCGACAAAGCCCAAGTCCCGCCCATCCTGGTCAACCAACAAGTCCTCGGAGCTCTACGGCGTGGACACATGGGGGCATGGATTCTTTGGTGTGAACGATGATGGCCACGTGACCGTCAAGCTCGCCGACAAGGAGGGAGACGCCCACGTTTCCCTCCACAACGTCATCGAAGGTCTGCGCGACCGCGGTACGCACCTGCCCGTGCTGTTGCGTTTCCGCGACCTACTGCACTCCCGCATCACCGAGATCAACGAGGCTTTCAGCGAGGCGATCAAGGTTACGAAATACACCGGCCAATATCGCGGCGTGTATCCGATCAAAGTGAACCAGCAGCGGCAGGTGATCGAGGAGATCGCCGAGTTCGGGAAAAAATACCACTACGGCCTTGAGGCCGGATCGAAGCCCGAGCTGATCGCCGCGCTCGCGCACATGCACGACACCGAGGCCTACATCGTCTGCAACGGCTACAAGGATGAGGAGTTCATCGACCTCGCCCTGCATTCCCAGAAAATGGGGCTAAAAGTCATGCTCGTTTTGGAAATGCCCAGCGAGCTAGACCTCATCCTAGAGCGCTCCCGCCGCATCGGCGTGCTACCGAACTTGGGCATCCGCATTCGGCTTTCCACGAAAGGCTCAGGGCATTGGCAGGAATCCGCGGGCGACAAATCCGTGTTCGGCCTCAATGCCGCGCAGGTGATTGACGTGGTCGATTCCCTCAAGGCCAGCGGCCACCTGCCTTGCCTGAAAATGCTCCACTACCACCAAGGCAGCCAGATCCCGAACATCGCCGCGATCCGTGAGGGCGCGACGGAGGCCGTCCGCATGTATTGTGATCTCGTCAAAGAAGGCGCGCCGATGGGCGTGCTCGACATCGGCGGCGGCATGGCCGTGGACTACGATGGCTCCCACACGAACTTCGCCTCCTCCTGCAACTACTCCATCCAGGAATACTGCACCGACATCGTCGAGGTCATCGCCCAGCAGTGCGACAAGGTCGGCATAAAACACCCGAACCTCATCTCCGAGTCCGGCCGCGCGGTGGTTTCCTACTACTCCGTCCTCGTTTTCAACATCCTCGACGTGACCTCCGCGCAGACCACCGACAAGGAACCGGTGATGCCGGAAAAAGCCCCGCAGAACCTCACCAACCTGTTCCACGTCAACAAGACCCTGAGCCGCAAGAACCTCCAGGAATCCCTCAACGACGCCGTCTATTACCGCGACCAGGTGCGTGCCATGTTCATCTACGGCGCCGCCACCCTCCGTGAGCGCGGCCTTGCCGAGGCATGGTATTGGCACATTCTCACCCGCATCTCAAACATGATCTCCGACATGGACGACGTGCCCGAAGATCTCGTCGAACTCTCCCTCGGCCTCGCCGATTTCTACTACGGAAATTTCTCCCTATTCCAATCCCTCCCCGACTCCTGGGCCATCGACCAGCTCTTCCCCGTATTGCCCATCCACCGCCTCGACGAGCGCCCGAAACATCGCGCCGTCATCGCCGACATCACCTGCGACTGCGATGGCAAGATCGACCGCTTCATCGATAAGGAAGATGTCGCGAAAGTCCTCCATCTCCACGATTTCAAGCCGGACGAACCCTACTACCTCGGCGTCTTCCTCGTCGGCGCCTACCAGGAAACCCTCGGCGACCTCCACAACCTCCTCGGCGACACCAACGTCGTCGGCGTCCATCTTGAAAAAGGCAAGCCCGTCTATACCCACGAAGTCGAAGGTGACACCGTGGCCGACGTGCTCACTTATGTGGAGTTTGATCCCAAGGAACTCGTCTCCAAGTTCCGGAACTTCGCGGAAAAAGCCGTTACCGAAGGACGCATCTCGCCCAAGGAGCGCAAGGAGATCATGGATCTCTACCGCGACGGCCTTGGCGGATACACGTATTTCGAAAGCTAAGTTATTGATATTCAGGCGAAATCCGGCGGGCGAGCCTTTGGAGTGTAGAGGGCATTTTATAGACGAATCTTTACGCTGCCCGCCCGAGTAAGTTGGATCGTGGCTGGGACTTGT
Organism: Prosthecobacter debontii; assembly: GCA_945869855.1. Lineage (GTDB taxonomy): Bacteria > Verrucomicrobiota > Verrucomicrobiia > Verrucomicrobiales > Akkermansiaceae > Luteolibacter. The sequence goes on along the minus strand of CAMBQC010000060.1, from coordinate 5,018 downwards.
AGTCCCAGTCTGCCCGCCATAGCTGCGGCCTCGGCGGGTCCGTCGTGAAGATACCCTGTCCCCACTCTTGATACACCTTACTCTTCTCTCCACACTCCGCGCAGCGCGAGCTCTGATCCTATCAGGTAGACGTTGCGAAAGGGTTGATGATAACAAGTCCCACGATATGTTTGAAATCGCTATCGTTACGCGTGACAAGAGGGACACCGTATTCGAGGGCAGTCGCCGCGATCAGGGAGTCTCCCAGACTCATTTTCTTCAACCGCCGCAGCGTGATTGCCCGCAGAATGATTTCATTGTCCGGCAGCACCTCCACAGACGACGCAATGCTTGCCTCCAAGCTGTCTGGCCGCTCTCGGGTCAGCGAGCCAAAGCCGGGGAAGCCGAGAACCTCAACGCGTGTCACACTGGATATGAGCGCATCCGGTCACTGCACCAGCGGCAGGCAAAGCGTATCGCCCAGCTTCGCAGTATAAACCTGGAATCCGCAGTTGGAAAGCGGATGGGGTGCGCAAGTGGGACTATGTGGTGACGGACGGGGTGGCTTGGGTGGGGTCAAAGAGCAGCCATGGAGGGGATTTCCCCATGGTCAGGTTCAACCTAAATACCGCAGTTCAAACGAAGATTTTCACCGCAGAGGCGCAGAGGTCGCAGAGGGAACGCTGAGAAGAGTTTGTGTTTCGGGATATTGTAGGGCATTTTTCTCGGCAGTCCCATTTCACCCATTAGGTGAACCAAGCAGTTCCATCGTTTTCCCAAATTTTCTATCTTCCCACATGCAAGGCTCTGCGTTCCCTCTGCGACCTCTGCGGTGAAAAATGAAACCCCAACTGCGGATTCTAGGTTCATACATGTTGATCCGCGTTCATCCGTGTTTGGAATTCATCTCGTCCCTAGTGTAGAAACACGACATAGGACTTCTAAGCACGGCGATTTTGGGGGTTGCGCGGCGGGTGGAGGAAGATAGTTTCAGCTGCATCATGATCGTTTCACCAAAAATCCGCGGATTCATTTGTACGACAGCCCATCCGGAAGGATGCGCAAAGCACGTCGCCGAGCAAATAGCGGTAGTGAAAGGGCGCGGCCCGATCCACGGCGGGACGAAGAAGGTTCTCGTGATCGGCTCCTCGACTGGCTACGGTTTGTCCTCACGAATCGCGGCGGCATTCGGCTGCAACGCGGCCACGGTGGGCGTCTTTTTCGAAAGGCCGGGCACGGAGGACAAGACGGCAACGGCCGGCTGGTATAACACGGTCGCCTTCGAGCGCGAGGCGGCGGCGGCGGGGCTTTACGCACGGTCCTTCAATGGCGATGCCTTTTCCGACGAGGTGAAGGCCGAGGTGATCGCGGCCATCAAGGAAGACCTCGGCCAAGTGGATCTGGTAATCTACAGCCTCGCATCCCCGCGCCGCACGGATCCGAAAACGGGCGAGGTTTACAAGTCCTGCCTGAAACCCATCGGCGAGGTTTACACCAACAAGACCCTCAACACCGGCACCGGCGCGGTGGAGGAAGTCACCATCCCGCCCGCCGAGGGCGACGACATCGACCAGACCGTGAAGGTGATGGGCGGCGAGGACTGGGAACTGTGGATTGATGCTCTCCTGAAAGCCGGCGTGCTGGCCGAGGAGGTGAAGACCGTGGCGTATTCCTACATCGGCCCTGAGGTCACGTGGCCGATCTACAAGAACGGAACCATCGGCAAGGCGAAAGAAGATCTGGAAAGGGCGCAGAAGGCTCTCGACGGGAAACTGGCCGCCGTTTCCGGCAAGGCGTGGGTTTCCGTGAACAAGGCGCTGGTCACACAGGCCAGCTCCGCGATCCCGGTGGTGCCGCTCTACATTTCCCTGCTCTACAAGGCGATGAAGGACGCGGGCAACCACGAGGACACCATCGAGCAGATGGATCGCATGCTGCGCGAAAGGCTTTGCAATGGCCTCGCGCAACCCGATGAGGCCGGGCGCATCCGTATCGACGATTGGGAAATGTCCCCGGAGATCCAAAGCATCATCGGCAAACGCTGGGAAGAAGTCGCGACGGAGAACCTATCCGAACTCGCCGATTATGAGGGATACAAGAAAGGTTTCCTGAAACTGTTCGGCTTCGGGCTGGACGGGGTCGATTACTCCGCCGAGAGCGATATCGCCGTCGGGGTTCCTTCGCTTTCCTGAAAGTTCTCCTGGAATACGCATTGTTTAGCAAGGACTGAAGACTCCGTGGTTTCCGCTTTTCCCAAGACTCCCTCCCATGTCCATTCAATCGTTTCTTCCCGCCCCATTCGCCCCTCGCTACGAGATCGATCCGAAGTTCTCGACGAGCGCGGCCTATTTCTCCTGCGAGTTCGCCATCACCTAGAGCTTCAATATCTATTCGGGCGGCGTTGAAATGGATTCCGCTATATTTGTGGCAGCGGGCGTAGGCGGCGAGGGAACGGACTTGGCGCGGATTTCCGCAAGCGCCTCCTGGATGCGTGGATCGCCTCGGTCTGAGTCTAGAGCCAGGATCGTTACCCACGATGATTGGAACTTCCTCTTCCATGCGGCGATGAAACACCGCCCGGGGTATCATGGAAAACGAAAAGGAACATAAGAGGTTGGCAAATTGATGGCGTGACCCTGATTTATACCTTTTGCCAAAAGGTTTGGATTGCTTATGTTTTTTACTTGTCATGCGTGTAAGTGCTTTAGTTAGCCCGTTTTTTGGATAACAGGGACATGATCATTTAGGCAGGTTTGGGCACACACGGGAAGGTATTTTGTCGCCATTTGTCGCCACTGCTGGGAGATAAAACAGTCCTCGTGGAGTTGACACGGCAACAACGTGCATGGACATGCACCCATCCCCGCTGCGCACCGAACTCGACCTGATCACCGAACAGGAACTCGCCCGACATCTCAAAATCTGCCGCCGCCAACTCTACAACTGGCGTGTGGGTGGCCTCATCCCCTACTTCAAAATGGGCAAGGCCGTGAGATTCCGGGTGGCGGATGTGGCGGCGGCGATTGAGCGGATGAGGGTGGGGTAACGGATACTGCCATCCGCGTGTCGGTGTTGAACTCTCGCGGCAATATCAGCCTTGCCGCTCCGAGGGGAATTTGGTTCTGTTGAAAAGCCAAATTTTCAAATGGATACCACAATTCACGACATCCTCAAACAATTCCGCGAAGAGGAACTCCATAACCGCCACCTAGGCGACCGATTCGAGCGCTTGATCTGCCGCTACCTCGAACTCGATCCGATTTTCGCCGACCGCTTCTCCAATATCTGGATGTGGAATGAATGGCCTAAAAAAGGTGCCTCTGGCGACATAGGCATCGACATCGTGGGCGAGGAACGTGCAACCGGCGAATTCTGCGGGATTCAGTGCAAGTTCTATCTTCCTGACCACACGCTGTCCGCCCCAGACTTGGATTCATATTTCGCCGCTCTGGGCGACAAACGTTTCTCCTCCGGCATAATTATCTCCACCACCGACAAATGGGGGGCGAATGCCGAAAAACGTCTGCTCAATCCCACCAAGCCCGTCAACCGTCTGCGAGTCCAAGATCTCGACGACAGCCCCATCGACTGGTCCAAGTTCTCGCTTAAGAGTCCGCAGGCACTCTCGCTGCGGAAAAAGAAAAAACTCCGCCCTCACCAGACCTCCGCCAAGACAGACATTACCACCGGCCTCGCCGAAGCCGACCGTGGCAAGCTAATCATGGCCTGTGGTACGGGGAAGACATTTACCTCGCTGCGCACGGCTGAAGAAATGGCAGCTACGGGCCATGTACTCTTTCTCGTCCCATCTCTTTCCCTGCTCTCACAAAGTCTCCGAGAGTGGACAGCCGAGGCGGAAAATCCAATCCATGCCTTGGCAGTCTGCTCGGATGTGAACATCGGTAAGCGCTCAAACAGGGATGCTCCTGCTGATGACGACACCGCAGACTTCCAACTCAGCGACCTCGCCTTCCCAGCTACAACCTCCGCCAAGGATCTCGTCCGCGCTTACCGCCACATCATCGAGCGGGAGAAGAAAAAGGGCGAGGCGGCGCGGATGACCGTCGTATTTTCCACCTATCATTCCATTCAGGCCGTGGCGGATGCGCAGAATGCCGGACTCCCGGATTTTGATCTCATAATTTGCGACGAAGCACACCGCACAACCGGCGTTACGCTTTCTGGCCAGGACGAGTCCCATTTCGTAAAAATTCACGACGCTAAGTTCATCAAGGGCAAAAAACGCCTCTACATGACCGCCACGCCTCGACTTTACGGCGACGACGCGAAAACCAAAGCCGCCGAAGCCGATGCCGAACTCTGCTCGATGGACGATCCAGCACTTTTCGGCGAGGAACTACACCGACTCGGATTCGGCCAGGCAGTTGGTTCGGATCTCCTAACGGACTACAAGGTTCTCGTGCTCGCCGTGGATGAAAAATACGTCAGCAAAACCTTCCAACGTCAGATCGCGGATTCCGACAACGCCCTCGAACTCGACGATGCGGTGAAAATCACTGGCTGCTGGAACGGCCTTGCCAAGCGACTGAATCATTCCACCGCCACCGCCGATGATCTCCAAGGGGACACCGGCCACATGAGACGCGCCGTCGCATTCTCCCGCTCCATCAAGGACTCTAAGGCTTTTGTCTTGCAGATGACCGATCTAATCGAGTCCTACAAGGCGGATCACCCGGACGAGGAGAACATCCTGAATTGCGAACTCGACCATGTGGACGGCACGTTCAATGCCATCGCCAGGAATCACCTTCTCGACTGGCTCAAGGCTCCTTCCGAACCAGATCGGTGCCGCATCCTCTCCAATGCCCGCTGCCTCTCCGAAGGCGTGGACGTGCCAGCACTGGATGCCGTGCTTTTCCTGAATCCCCGGAACTCCATCGTCGATGTAGTCCAGTCCGTCGGCCGCGTCATGCGCCGTGCTCCGGGCAAGAACTACGGTTACATCATCCTCCCCATTGGCATTCCGGCGGACATGACTCCCGAGGAAGCGCTCAAGGATAACAAGAAATACAAGATCG
>CAMBQC010000059.1 GCA_945869855.1 Prosthecobacter debontii | reverse complement strand
CGAGGCCTTTCCGAACCGGCTCATCGTGGACTGCCACGGTGTGGGCTATGAGGCGATCATCCCCATTTCCACCTACGACAGGCTTCACCCGACAGAGGGCGCGCCCGTTGATCTCCGCACCCATCTCCACATCCGGGAAAATGCCCAGACGCTCTACGGATTCGCCACCGAGGAGGAGCGCGACGTTTTCCTGCTGCTCATCGACCGCGTATCCGGCATCGGTCCCGCCATCGCCATCGCGATCCTCAGCGGGATGCCGGTGGCAATGTTCAAGTCCGCCGTCGTGGCGGGCGATGTCACGCTCCTTTCCAAATCCAAAGGGGTCGGCAAAAAAACCGCCGAGCGCATCATCCTCGAGCTCAAGGACAAGGTCGGCGTCACCGACACCTGGCAGGATGCCGCCTCCGGCCAGGTTTCCTCGCAAGCCGCCGATGCCGAACTCGCCCTCATCGCGCTCGGCTACAAGCAGGTCGATTCCCGCAAGGCCGTCCGCGCGATCCTCGACCAAGACCCCGCCGCCTCCGCCGAAGCCCTCATCCGCGGTGCCCTCCGCAGCCTGCAAGGCTAGTCTTCCTTAGGGTTTAAATTTAAAGTTTAGAATTTATGTCCGTCCGCACCCGCTTCGCCCCCTCCCCCACCGGCTACCTCCACGTCGGCGGAGCCCGCACCGCGTTGTTCAACTGGCTCTACGCCCGGCAACACGCCGGGCAATTCATCCTCCGCATTGAGGATACCGATGCCGCACGCAACACCGAGGAAGCCCGTCAGGCCATATTCGACGGCATGTCCTGGCTCGGCCTCGACTGGGATGAAGGCCCGGACAGTGGCGGCGATCTTCGGTCGCCGTCTTCCTCCTCTTCATATTACCAGTCCCAAAGGAAACCCATCTACGACGCCTATTTCGAAAAACTCCTCGCCGCCGACCGACTTTACAAGGATGGCGATGCAACCCGTTTCCGCTTCGACCGCAAACCGATCACTATGCATGACCTCGTCTGCGGCGAGGTTACCATCGACTACCGCGATGAATCGAACACGCCCGACATGGTCGTGAGACGCAGCGATGGCTCCTACGTGTTCCATTTCGTCAATGTCGTCGATGACCTTGAGATGAAGATAACCCACGTGATCCGCGGCGAGGACCACCTGATGAACACGCCGAAACACCTCCAGCTCATCGAAGCCCTCGGCTCGCAACCGCCGCAATACGCCCACATCCCTCTCATCCTCAATCCCGACGGATCGAAGATGTCGAAACGAGACGCCGGAGCTGCCGTCGGTGATTATCCGCGCCAGGGTTTTCTCTCCGAAGCGGTCGTGAATTTCATCGCCCTGCTCGGCTGGTCGTCGAAATCCGATGAGGAAATTTTCACTCTAACAGAACTCATCGACCGCTTTTCGCTGGAGGCGATCAACCGCGCACCCGCCCGTTTCGATATCGAGAAATGCAAATGGGTCAACCAACAGCACATCGCGAAAATCTCCACAGAGAAGTTTGCGGATTTGGCGAAGCCGTTCGTCGAAGCGGAGAAGCTCCCAATCACCGAAAACTACGCCGCCGTGATCGCGGCGGTGAAAGAGAAAGTCCGGCTCCTAACGGAAGTGCCCGCCGCCATTGATTTCCTCATCACCGACACCGCCGCGCAGGATGCGGAAGCCGTCGCAAAAGCCAAAGGCAATCCAAACTCCGCTTTCCTCCCCGTGCTCGCCGACCACATGGCCACGCTCACCGATTGGTCGGCGGACATTGCCAAGGACGCCATCGCCACCGTCGCCCAAGCGAACGGCGCAAAGTCCGGGCAACTCATGTTTCCCGTGCGCGTTGCCCTTTCCGGCCGCGCCCACGGCCCGGATCTCGGGGATGTTTTTGTGATCCTTGGCAAAGAAAAGTGCGTGGCTCGCTTGCGCTCTTTCCACTGATCACCGCTCACTGATCACTCGGCACTACGCCGAATACCCCAGCCAAGGCCCGAGCCACTTCTCCGCTTCGGTGAGAGTCATTCCCTTCCTCGCCGCATAGTCCTCGACCTGGTCTTTCTGCAGTTCGGAGAGCGCGAAGTAGTGGCTTTCCGGATGTGAAAAATAAAGGCCGCAGACCGCCGCACCCGGATGCATTGCGCAGCTTTCCGTGAGATAAACTCCGGTAGCGTCCGTCGCGCCCAACAGATCGAAAAGGATCGGTTTCTCCGTGTGATCCGGTTGCGCGGGATAGCCGGGAGCGGGGCGGATGCCTTGGTAGTTTTCATGGATCAGCGCATCTTTGGTCAACTCGCCTTCCGCCTCGTATCCCCACTGGATGCGAGCTTTATGGTGTAACATTTCCGCGAACGCCTCCGCCAACCGATCGGCGATGGCCTTCACCATGATCGACCCGTAGGGATCGTTCTCGGCATCGAGCTCCTTCGCATACTCGTCCGCCCCGTGGATACCGACGACGAAGCCGCCGATGTGATCCGTGGCGGACGTGGGGGCGATCTTCGGTCGCCCCCCGCCACCGCCCTCACCCACAAACTCCCAACGCGCCAACCCGGCCACCTCAGGATTCCTCAAAATATATCTCTTCTGAAAAGCATAATCCTCCCTGTCCCGGATGATATGATCATAAGACTCCTTCTGCCAAAACGCCCCTTCCCTACCCAGAAGCTTGTTCGACTCCTTCGCGGAAAACGACTTCATCCCCTGGAGGATTTCAGACAATGAATGGCTCTCCAGCGGCTTGATCAAAAGATGCACATGGTTCGGCATCACGCACCAGGCCCCGAGTTCGAACCTCTCGCCTTCGAAGCGAAAAATGGCATCCCGCACGATCGCTGCGATCTCCGGCCTGCGCAAGTGGCACTCGCCGTGTCCGGCTTCGAGAGCCGCCTCCATCCTCTCGGAATACAGCGATTCGATTTTGGCGCGCGCATTCCTGACGGTGGTTTCCTCTCCCTCCTTCTCGGCTTTTTGTTCGATTTCCTCCAGCATCCGTTTTTCACGGCTGTATTCTTCCAATGCGGATCGGGGGATCGAATCGGCGAGACGGAAGGTTACCGCGTAGGTAGCTCCTTCCTTGAACCAATGGGGGAGACTGCCGGAGGTGTTTCTGATCATGCGGGGATCGGAGGGCGACCGAAGATCGCCCCCACGATCCCCTGCTCCGGGTTTCACCCAATCCGCCAGCGCGACGTTCGGCTTTCCAGAGGTCTTCTTGAGCTGTTGGCGCAGGGTGTGGAATTTCGTGCGTTCGGTTCCGTCTTCGTTGAAAACGGCGATGTCATCGCCATCCGAGTTCGCCGGGAAAAATCCGTAGATACCGCGAGCTTGGAGGCGCTTTTCCGCGACCAGTTTCTCAAGATAAAAGAGCGCCTCGGCGTGGAGTTTTTTTGCCTCTGCTGCGCCGCCTTCGTTTTTTGTTTTCAGCACCATCTTCTCACGATCCCACACACCGCGCAGTTCCCAGGCGTGGAAAAACGGGGTCCAGTCGATGTATTCTAACAGTTCGGAAATCTCGGGTTCGATGACCTGCGTGCCAGTGAACGAAGGCACCGGCGGGCTGTAGGAATCCCAATCGTATTTCGGAGCCGCCGCGCGGGCTTCCGCGAGAGAGATGGTTTCCTTCTTCGGCCCGCCAAGGAAATTTTCCCGTGCGATCCGCTGTTTCTCGCGGAGTTCCCGGACAAATTCAGCGCGACCGTCCTTGGAAAGCAGCGAGGTCGTCACCGGCACGGAGCGCGAGGCATCGTTCACATGCACGACAGGCCCTGAGTAATGCTCCGCGATCTTGATCGCCGTATGCGCGGCGGAAGTTGTAGCACCGCCGATCAGAAGTGGAACCGTGAAACCGCGGCGCTCCATTTCCTTTGCGACATGCACCATTTCATCGAGCGATGGCGTGATTAGGCCCGAAAGCCCAATCACGTCCGCACCGAGTTCGATGGCCTTATCCAAAATCTTATCACAGGAAACCATCACGCCCATATCGGTGACCTCGAAGCCGTTGCAGGAGAGAACCACGCCGACGATATTCTTGCCGATGTCGTGGACGTCACCTTTGACGGTCGCAATCAGGAAACGTCCCGCCGAATTGCCGCGTTCCGCCACTTTCAAAGCCTCGTCGAAGGACATGCCGGGGTTCTTTTGCTGGATGGCTAAGATATCCCCGGCTAGGTTTTCCGCTTTCTCTGCTTCCATGTAAGGGAAAAGCCATGCCACCGCCTTCTTCATCACGCGGGCAGATTTCACCACCTGCGGCAGAAACATTTTTCCCGCACCAAATAAATCACCGACCACGCCCATGCCATCCATCAGCGGCCCTTCGATCACTTTCAGCGGCCTGCCGTATCTCTGGCGCGCTTCTTCGGTGTCCTCATCGATGAAGCGGTCGATGCCTTTCAGCAACGCGTGCTCCAGCCGTTTCTCCACGCTGTCCTCGCGCCACGAAAGGTCTTCCTCGATCTTCTTGCCGCCGATGCCTTTGTAGCTTTCCGCCAGATCCAACAGGCGTTCCGTCGAGTCTTCGCGGCGGTTCAGCAGCACGTCCTCCACGCACTCTAACAGGTCTTTCGGGATCTCGTCGTAAACCTCCAGCATACCCGCGTTGACGATGCCCATGTCCATCCCTGCCTGGGTTGCGTGGTAGAGGAATGCGGAATGCATCGCCTCGCGCACCTTGTTATTGCCGCGGAAAGAGAAAGAAATATTGGAAACGCCTCCCGAGATTTTCGCACCCGGCAAGTGCTCCTTGATCCATCGCGTGGCGTTGATGAAGTCGAGGGCGTAGTTGTTGTGTTCCTCGATCCCCGTGGCGACCGTCAGGATATTGGGATCGAAAATGATGTCGTTGGGATTGAAGCCGACCTCATCAACAAGGATACGGTAAGCCCGCTCGCAGATGCGGATCTTCTCATCGTAGGTTGCCGCCTGGCCCTTCTCATCGAACGCCATCACCACCACGGCCGCGCCGTATTTCATGATGTGTTTCGCGTTCGTTTTGAAAATCTCCTCACCCTCTTTCAACGAGATCGAGTTTACGATCCCCTTCCCTTGGAGATGCTTCAAGCCCTCCTCAAGGATCTCCCATTTCGAGGAATCCACCATGATCGGCACCCTCGCGACGTCCGGCTCGCCCTGGAGCAGGTCGAGGTATTTCGCCATCATCGCCTTGCCGTCGATGAGGCCGTCGTCAAAGCAGATATCGATCACGTTCGCGCCGTTCGCGACTTGCTGGCGGGCGACCTCGACCGCCGCCTCCAGATCATTCGCACGGACAAGCTTCGCGAACTGCGGGGAGCCCGCCACGTTCGTCCGTTCCCCGATCATCAGGAAGCCCTTTGCTTCATCGTGGTTGTAAGCCTCCGTTCCAGAAAGCCTGAGAGCTGGTTTGATATGTTGCATGGTATGAAATTTTTCACCGCAGAGGCGCGGAGGTCGCGGAGGGTCGCAGAGTTTTTTATTCGGGAAAATTGTGAACCTGGCGTTTGATTCCATCGATCAACCGCACCGTGTGGAAATTGATGAGAAGTCCGAGATGTTTTTTGGACATGCGCAGATAGGTCAAGAGTTGGGCCGAGTGGATCGGCAAAAGGCTTTCAACCGTCTTCACCTCGATGATGAGCGAATTCTCAACGAGCAAATCAATACGATAAGCATCCTCGATCTCCAGATCCTTGTATCTGATAGGAAGCGACAACTGCCTCTTCACCTCAAAGCCCTGCAACTCCAGCTCATGCATCAAGGACGCCTCATAGGTGGACTCCAAAAGTCCCGGACCAAAATCCCGATGCACCTCGATCGCCGCACCAATCGCTTTTTCACTCAGACGATTCAATCGTTCTTTATCAGTTATCATAATCTTTTTCTTTTCTCTGCGACCCTTTGCGACCTCCGCGCCTCTGCGGTGAAAATTTATTTCCTTACCTTTCTCGGAGCCACGCCCCTGACCCCTTCCGCGATGGCGCGGACGTGTTCCGGGGTGTTGCCGCAGCAACCGCCCGCGAAGTTAAGCAAACCGCTTTCCGCGAAGTCCTTCATGAATTCCTTCATGTGCGGCGGCTCCAGATCGAAGCCGGTTGGGGCGAGAGGGTTCGGGAGTCCGGCGTTCGGGTAGGCGGAAACATAAGTCCCCGCCACCTCGGAAAGTTCCTCCAAGAACGGCCGCATCAGATCCGGGCCGAGCGAACAGTTCAAACCGATCGCCAGCGGCTTCGTATGCATGAAAGCATTCCACAGCGCCTCGACTTTTTGTGCGGAAATCATCGTTTCCCCGCCCAGCCCGACCGCCGCCGAGATGATCACCGGCAGATGGATTTTCCGTTCATCGAAAACATCCTGCACCGCCACCGCAGCGGCCTTGGCGTTGAGCGAATCGAAGATCGTCTCGATCATCAGGATGTCACAGCCGCCCTCGATCAATCCACGCACCTGCATCCGATAGGCCTCCAAAACCTGATCGAAAGTCACCACCCGGAACGAGGCGTCCTCCGCGTCCGGCGAGTTGCTAAGGGAAACAGTGAGCGGCCCGATGGCACCGGCCACGTAGCGTTTCACGCCGGTATCCGTCCCCACATCATCCGCCATTTTGCGGGCGAGCTGGGAGCCTTTCACGTTCATTTCCCAGGCGAGTTCGTTGAGGAAACCGTCCTCCAGGATTTTCTGGAAAAACTCCGGATCTTTCCGCCCGCCTTTTTCACGCGGATCCTCCACGAAAAACTCGCTCTGTGCGATGCCGGTGGCCGAAAACGTATTCGTCTCACAGATATCGGAGCCAGCCTCGTAAAAGCGCTTGTGGATGTCCGCGATCACCTGGGGCTGGGTGATCGAGAGGATGTCGCCGTTGTTCAGGAGATCCTTCTCGTTTTTTGCAAACCTCTCCCCGCGCGCCGCCGCCTCATCCAAGCCGTATGTCCGGATCGTCGTGCCCATCGCGCCGTCCAGCACCATGATCCGCTGCCCCAGCTCCCTCTCCATTTCCGCCGTGAAATCCTCCTGTGCCATGCCGGGAAATTACCGCCTGTAGCCTTGCAATCAAGTTTCAAATCATCAAATCACGATATGATGATGGATGCGCAGGCTTCTTGACACCCCACCAAAAAGGAGATACGTATCTCCATAAATGAAAACCACTTCATTCAAATCGGGAGGTTCGCTGGCTGTGAGGATCCCCAAAGAGTTCCGCTTCGACGCGAAGAACGTCGAGATCGAGCGCCGCGGTGCCTCACTGATCCTCACCCCGGTTCCGGAAAAAAACGGCTGGCCCGAGGGCTATATAGAGAAAATCAAAGCAAATGCGGCAGATACGGATTTCATCCGCCACCCGCAAGGCGAGCACCGTGAAATTTTCTGGTAATGTTTCTACTCGATTCTGACACTTGCGTCCATATCCTGCGAGCCCGCCAACCACATATTAGCAGATATGCGGAATTGGAGCCGGGAACGGTCTATATCTCCGCAGTTACCTACCACGAACTCTATTACGGGGCTTTGCACGCGGGAGTTACGAAAGATCGCCATCTAAAAACCTTGGAGGATTTTGTGATTGAGCTCTCCATCTTACCTTTCACCTCTTCCTCTTCCGCTTGCTCCGCCGAAGTCCGCGAATCTCTCGCCGCAAAAGGCACCCCCATAGGCCCGCTCGACACCCTGATCGCAGGCCACGCGCTGGAGCACGAACTCACCCTTGTCTCCGGCAATCTCCGCGAGTTCTCCCGCGTGGAAGGTCTCGCGCTCGAAAACTGGGACGAAACGTGATTGTTCATCATGGTTGAGCGCATAAGCTCAGGCCATGTTTGGATACGACATCGAGACTTCGACGTGGCTCGGGCTAGGTGCTTTGGTGGCGTTCTATCTTCTCGGTTTCGCGCATATCCTCCATGCCCTGATGCATACGAGGACATCGCAGGGCGCGATCGCATGGGTGGTTTCGCTGATCTCTGTGCCATTTTTCGCGATCCCGCTCTATTGGCTGCTGGGGCGGAGCAAATTCTCAGGATACGTGCGGGCACGGCGCGGCAACGATGTGGAAATGCGCAGGCTGGCGGCCGACATGTATGAACGGTTGCGCGGCTATGCGGTCGATCTGCCCGCCGAGGATGTCTTCGAGCGCGCCGCCGTGGAATTGGGAGGCCTGCCTTTCACCCGCGGCAACGATCTGGAGCTGCTGATCGACGGACAAGAAACCTTCGGGCGGCTGTTTGAGGAGATCGCCGCCGCCCGCCACTACATCTGCGTGAACTTTTTCATAGTGAAAAACGACAAGGTGGGCGGAAAATTCCAGCGGGCACTGATCGACAAGGCGAGGGCGGGCGTGAAGGTGTTTTTCCTTTTCGATGAGATCGGCTCCCACAAGCTTTCCTCCACTTTCCTCGGCGAATTGCAGGACGCGGGGGCGGAGTGCGAATCGTTCGGCGCGAACCGCTTCTGGTGGTCGCGGCTCCAGCTGAATTTCAGGAACCACCGCAAGATCGTCGTGATCGACGGGGAAATGGCCTTCATCGGCGGGCTGAATGTAGGCGACGAGTATCTGGGCAGGGATAAGAAATTCGGGGATTGGCGGGATACGCACCTGTTGATCAAGGGGCCTGCGGTCGATGCGGTGCAGCTGGTTTTCATAGAGGATTGGTTCTGGGCGTGCGACCGGGTGCCCGAACTCACCTGGCGGCAGGAGGCCATGCCCGCAAACCAGACCGCCGCGATCATCCCCACCGGCCCGGCGGATCCGGTGGATTCATGGCAGCTTCTGGTGGCGGAGGCCGCAAATACGGCGCGGGAAAAACTGTGGATCACCAGCCCGTATTTCGTCCCCGACGAAGGGGTGCTGACGGCGCTCCAGCTCGCCGCGCTGCGCGGGGTAGATGTTCGCATCCTTCTACCGGATAAGGCGGATCACCTTCTCGTCTGGCTGTCCGCTTTCACCTACTACGAGCAATCCATACCCTACGGCGTGAAACTTTTCCGCTATCATCGCGGCTTCCTGCACCAGAAGGTCATGCTCATCGATCGTCGGCTGGCAGCGATCGGCACGGCGAACCTCGACAACCGCTCGTTCCGCCTGAATTTCGAGATCACAGCCTTCGTTTCCGATAGGAAATTCATCGCTTCGGTATGCGCAATGCTGGAGAAGGATTTCTCGGGATCCACCATGGTGAAGGTGGAGGAATTCACCGAAAAATCGTTCCTTTTCAGGTCGGTGTGCCGCGCGGCGAGGCTAACGGCTCCCGTGCAGTGAGGCGGAAAATTTCCGCTTAGCGGGCGGCTACCGAGCCCAGATCCGGACGCTGGCGGGTGATATTCGCGAGCATCTGACGGCAATGATTGAACTTCGTCCGCTGGCTGAGGATCTCCGCACTGCGCTTGAAGGAACCCCACTGCACCACGCTGATCTCGACGTTGCGGCGTCCCCACTTGTTCATCAGGTCCTTGCTGGGCTGATACATGTCGATGGTGCCGGTGCCGGTAAGGGCGGTGCCGTAATCATCGATCACATAAAGCTGGTTCATGCCTTTCACGCGGAAAACGGTGCCGACGGGATAGAATGACCAATCGGCGGCGGCGCTACGCACGCGATCCGAGTAGCGGAGCGCGGTGCCGGCGGCGTTCTTGCTGCCATATTGCACGTGATCACACTCCGAGCAGGTGTAGGCGGTGGTGCGGACCACTCGGTGACGCTCGCTGAAGGGGTAGACCGGCATCGAGTGCTTATCTTTCGGCTTGCCGGCGGCAGCGGCGATGAGCGCGGAAGAAGGTGGCGTGACCTTGAAATCCTGGGCTTTTGATCCGTTATAGAACTTACTGCCCGAAACAATTTTGAGGTCTGATCCACAACTTGCAAGGAAGGGAAGCGCAGCGGCCAAGGCGAAAAGGTAGGATAATCTCATGTGTTAAATCGTGTTTTAAATGCGGGTTTAGTTTCCGTGAGGAAACCATCTCGCGGAGATGTCTCATTTGCAAAATGCTCAGTCATTAAGGCGCTTTAAAAAGGTGCCGCAACCCAAAAAACTACCAAATGGTTAATATCTCCGAAATAGATATCGCATCAGATTGATCATAAGTGACTTACATCAAGCCCCACGATCCCTGAAATCCTCTCAAAAAGGGTAGAAAACCGATCCTGCCCGAGCACGTTCTCGGCGTTTTCAAGACGTTCCAGGTCGTCGTCTGGGATCTCGACCCACGACCGGCATCCGCCCAAACCGTTGTCATAGATGAGTTCCAGCGGCGGATTGAGCGCCGAAACGCGGACAAGCGCGAGGTGGATGCTGCCCGAGGCCATGCCTTTCCCCTCCCAGTCGAAACGCTCCCGCAGGGTTTGCTCTGTATAGATATGGTAGGGCTGGAGCGCCTCGACCCGCGCCCAATCCGTGAGCGTCACCGCAAACAGCGCCTCCGCATGGTGGGTGATCTCGAACCGGTCGCCGACCTGCCATTCCTTTTCCGGGGTGTAATGCCCCTCGCGGACTTGATCCGCCTGGGCGTGGAATTTCGTGGGAAAAAGGTGGAACGATTGGTGGGCGAAGCTGAAACCCTCGCGCCCCTCATGGATGCCGCCCTTGCGGAGCAGGATGGATTGCCGGCCGGAGGCGAGCGCGTCGCAGATCACCTGCCATTCTTTGAAAGCGATGGACATCGGGTATTGGAGATTGGAGATTTCAGAAAATTTTCTCGAACACTAGTGAGTCCCTGCCGCTGGCCTCGTACTGGGCGCGGCGTTTCGCGGGGAGGGCGGAAACATCTGCCTGGGCGTAGCCCGCGCGGCAGAAGAAATCCGCAGCGCGATTTGTCAGGGCGAACACGCGGGGAATGCCTTTGAAGCGTGCGATTTCCTCGGCGTGGGCGACCAGTTCCGCTCCGTAGCCTCGCCCCTCATGCGCCTGTTTCACATAAAGGCACGCGACCTCCGCGCAATGTTCACCGGGATATCCATGCAATGCGACGCAGCCGACGACGTTGTCATCAATGCTCATCACGTGGTAGTCGGAGAGTTTCGAGACAATGTCCTCGTAGTTGCGGGCGACAAGTTTCGTGCGGCGTACCACGCGGCCGATCATGCCGAGAAGCTCCGGGATATCTTCCTCTCTCAGTTCCCGGATCATACGGTAACTGTCAGCGTGGATCATGGTCCCGACGCCTTCGTTGGAGAAAAGCTCGTCCACCAGCACACCCTGCTGGCGGCCGTTGAGAACGTGGACGCGGGGGATACCGCGGCGGCAAGCCTCGGCGGCGGCGAGCAGGAGATCGCGGCCTTCGACATGTTCCTTTTCCAAAACGGCAGGGACATCCGCCGCGCGAATGGCGTGGGCGGGCTGGCCGTTTACCAAAATGCTTTCTTCCAAAAGTGCGATGACCTTGGAAACACCCACCAGCTTCGCGAAATCAACCACCACATCATCGAGCGGGCCGATACCCGAAGCGTCGATGATCGCCGATTGCCCGCGCCCGAGGATATCCTTCACCTCCTGCGCGGCGAGTTGATCGGAGATGGGGAGCGTGACACGGGCAGCCATAATCTCGCACTCCAATGTCCAGTCGTAAAGATCCTTGAGATCCCCGCCGAGGACGCCGAGCACCAGCTTCACGCCGAGATCCTCCAGCACCGCGAGATCGAGCAAGGTTTCCGCGACCGCCGGCTCGGGCAGCAATCCAGCCTCGATCAAAACGCAGAATACCTTACCCCGGAACTGGGGGATGTATTGAAGCACGGCACGCAGGTCACTTTTCTCTACCACGCCGCGAGGTTATGCTGAAATTTCAAATTTCAAATTTCAAATTTCAGGTAAGGATCGTTACCTAGCCCCCCCCACGCCCTCCACCATTGCCTCATCTCCCGCGCCGCCGTGATCAGCGCATGGTATCCCGTCCTCTACCCCCGATCCGTCCCCGGAAAAGAAATCAAAGCTCCTAGCCCGGCTCGAATGGCTCACCGGCGATACGAAAGTGGAGTTCTCCGAGGGACTGTTGGTATGTTCCAGTGAGGTTCCGTCGGGAATCTGGGATACCGGCGATTTCCTAAAAACCCAACCCGAGGCAAGGGCGCGCGAACTCGGTGGAGCCTGAACCATGAAAGCCCTGTTCGACAATCCTTCCTGTCGAACTTCCCCAAATGACTTCAGTCAAAACCGCGCTGCGGGATTTGCTGGGACTGCTAACCCGATCATGACCGATCAAACAGGAGCTAAATGTTAAAATGCGACACCCGACCCGTAAATAAAAAATCATTTCTTGAATATTTCAGCAATATGTTGTATTGCTTTGTGCACATGGACGAACTCTCCTTCGAATGGGATCCGAGAAAGGCAGCGAGCAATGCCGCAAAGCACGGGGTCACATTCGAGGAGGCTAAATCAGTGTTCTACGATGAAGATGCGTTGGTGATTCCAGATCCGGATCATTCCAAGGAAGAAGAACGCTTCATCATCATGGGTCGGAGTGGTGAGTAGAGAATCCTGGTGGTAATCCATTGTTTCAGGAAAACAGGCTCATCGATTCGAATCATCTCGGCTAGAAGAGCCGGAACGAAGGAGCAGCAACCATACATGGAGAAAAAATCATGAGAACGGAATACGACTTTTCAAAGGCCAAGCGGAATCCATATGTGAAGCGACTCAAGAAGGCTGTGACCATTCGGCTTGAGCCGGACATCATTGATTACTTCAAATCACTCACCACGGAGACCGGAATCCCCTATCAGAACCTAATCAACCTCTACCTTCTGGATTGTGCGCAGGCAGGACGGAAGCTATCCCTGACTTGGAAGAAATGAGGGCGTGTGCTGCTAGGAATTTGCTTTCTGCGGGAGGCCCCTGAAAGAGACATTGGAGCGGACCGGAGGGCGGGAAAATGGGGGTCGCTCTGCCCATCAAACCCGCCGCTCACGAATACTACATCCGCTGGGCAGAATCATGGACCAAAGCTCGTGATCACCATTCCGCCCAACGCACCCAAGAATGGTTCGATGCCCTCGGCCGCTCCACTTCCATTGCCGATTGGCAACTCCGCCAAGCCATCCATGCCGCCCGCATTCTCGCTTGCGACATCATGAAAATCGAATGGGCTGCATCCTTCAATTGGCAGGCTCTATCCGACCAAGCGAAATCCCTCGAACCCGATCACCGCACCCGCGCTCGTG
>CAMBQC010000058.1 GCA_945869855.1 Prosthecobacter debontii | reverse complement strand
GTTTCCTGGACAGAAAGGAAGGAATCGATGGCCTCGGGGAAGCGCCGCGCGAGGAGATGGCGGTATCCCTCGAAGGGGATGTGTCCGTCGTTTCCTCCCGGTAAAACTGGCAGATGGAAGCGGTGGGTCGCGTTGAGGAAAAACAGGGCGCGGACGCGCTGATAGAGGTTTCCGGAGCTGCGGCGGAAGGAGTCGAGCGCGGCGGCCTCGGCGAGGAGCTGTTCGCGGGAAAGCCCAGTGCAGGCTTCGGCGAGCGGTCGATCTCGGAGGGCGGGTTCGTCCGAGGTGATGATGTCGGTAAGCATGGTCAGCGGTTGGTTGCCAGAAGCTCGACCAGCATGGTAAGGATTTCGTCGCGCTGCGGCCCGGCGAGAGCCATGGCGAGCTGGGCGCGGAGCAGGCCATAAGGTTCGCCGATGTTGTAGCGCTGACCGGCGATCTCGAAGGCGAGGTGGCGCTCGCTCTTTGCGGCGGCGGCGAGGGACGGCGTGAGCGGTAGGTTTTTCCCCGATGTTTCGAGTGCCACTTGCAACAGCCGCATAGTGGTGGCGGTGAGAACGTGCATCCCGAAGAAGCAGAGATAATGACCCTGGCGAAGTCCGGGCGTGATGAGTTCCTGCTCGGCGACGGTGGGCGTGGGTTTTTCCAGGATGTTGTCGATCTGATAGAGATCGCGCTCTCCGGGGATACGCTTGCCGCCGACGGCTCCGTAATAGGGAAGTTTCCCCTCGCGCGTGGCTTGCACGGCGGAAACGGCGCATTCCCCGCGCTCCGCCGTTTCCAGCAATTGCCGGACGCAGGAGGTTTCCCCGTTGCTGAGGTATAGGTGATCTCCAACGAGTAGCAGGAACGCCTCGCCCCCGGTGAAATCCTCCGCACAAAGCACCGCGTGGCCGTATCCGAGCGGCTCGGTTTGCTCGATGAACACAATCTGCGGAAGGTGCGGGCCGACGGCAGCGCGGAAGGCTTCGGTCTGGCCGGGTGCGACGATGAGGGCGGCGTTGCGGATGCCGGCGGCGAAGATCTCATCGAGTAAAAGCTGGATCGCCGTCTTGCTCTCGCCCGAAGCGCTGACAATAGTCTGCAAAGGCAGATGCCTTTGATCAGGACCTGCGGCGGTGATAACTGCTTTGTAAATTTTCATGGGGTTTTCAGATCACGCCGTTGGCGCAGTTGCATTCGCCATGGCCGGAGAGGGCGTTGATGAGGTTATGGGTCGACTTCAAGGCCTGCCGCTCCACGCTCTCGTGGGTGCGGGAGGCGATGTGGCTGGTGATGACGCAGTTCGGTGCGGTGAAGAGCGGGTGGCCAGCGCAAGGTGGTTCCTCATCTAGGACATCAGCACCGTAGCCGCCGACCTTGCCGCTTTGGAGAGCCTCGCAGATATCGTCGGTCTCGACAAGTTCGCCGCGGGCGCAGTTGAGGACGATCACACCGTCCTTCATCTCTGCGATTTTTTCCCGGTTGATCATGCCACGAGTCTTCTCGTCGAGGAAGCAGTGAAGGCTGACGACGTTGGCGCCGAGGAGGACTTCGTCCATCGTGGCGCAACGCTTCACATCGTGCGCGGCGGCGAAGGCTTCGTCGAAATAGGGATCGTAGGCGATCACGGACATACCGAAAGCCTTGGCGCGGGTGGCTACCTCCTTGCCGATGCGGCCGAGGCCGATGATGCCAATGGTGCTGCCGAGGATCTCGTGGCCCACTGGCTTCTTCCAACCGGCAACCCACTTGCCTTGAGAGACTTCCACGGCATTTTCGATGATTTTCTTGGTGATCCCGAGGAGAAGGCCGAAGGTGTGCTCCGCTACGGTGGTGTGATTCACGCCGGGAGTGTTGAGGACGGGCAGCTTCTGTTCGGTGGCGAAGGCCACGTCGATCTTGTCGAGGCCGATCCCGTATTTACTGATCACCTTGAGTTGCGGGAGCGACTTCTCGATGACCGCCCGGGTGATGGCATCGTCGCCGCAGAGGAAGGCGTCGAAGCCCATTTCCGCAAGCTCCAGCATGCGAGATTCGGAAAGCGGGCCGCGCTCGCGGGTGATTTCCCAGCCTTGGGCGGCGAGGAGATCATGGTGGGAGCCGGGGGTATCCTGGTAGGAGGTGGTGGTGAGGAGGATTTTCATAAACTTTAAATTTTAAACCTTAAACCTCAAGGAAGAGGCTCGGCGGAGGATGGAGGGATGATTCGGGGCGGGAAAGTCGAAATTCGGCGTTTTCGTTTGCGGGGTTTCCGCTTTGATATCTGGCGTGTTAGGGAAATTACTAGATTCTGCCGCGGAGAAGAGGGACGCGATCTTGGATGGAAACACGAACGCGGTGCGGCTGGTGGATGGCGCGGGCGACGGGGTGCCGGGGTTCGCGCTGGAGAGCTACGCCAGCAAATGGATGGCGATGACGCCGGGCGGCGAGATCGCGGGTGATGTGAAAGATTGGCTGAAGGCGGGCGGGAAAAGCGTTTACTGGAAGCGACTCGACAAGCATCAGAAGGAATCGCCGGTGCATCTTTACGGGGCGGAGGCTGTCCCACCGCAGGACGCGGTGGAGACGGACTGCGGCGGGACGCCGCAGCCACAATCGTTCCTGATCCGCGAGAACGGGCTGGCCTTCGAGGTGTCTTTCCAGAGCGGATATTCACAGGGCATTTTCCTCGACCAACGCCTGAACCGCGCGGAGGTGATGCGGCGGATGGCGGGCGGCGGGAAACTGCTGAATTTGTTCTCCTACACGGGAGGCTTCTCGGTCGCGGGCGCGACGGGCGGCGGGGAAACAACCACGCTCGATCTCTCGGCGGTTTATCTGGAATGGGCGAAGCGGAACTTCCGCCACAACGCGATGGACGACGCCGCGCACTATTTCTGCAAGGGCGACGCGTTCCACTGGCTCAAGCGGTTCGCAAAGCAGGGCCGGAAATTCGACGGGATTGTGATTGATCCGCCGACCTTTTCCCGCGACGAGAAGGGTAAGGTCTTCCTCGTGGAAAGGGACTTCGGCGAACTCGCGGAACTGGCGGGCAAGGTGCTCGCGAAAGGCGGTTGGATGCTTTGCTGCACGAACTTCCGGGGCATTCCCGAAAAGGATTTCATGCGCATGATCGCCATGCCGAACATGGAACCCGCCGCGATGCCGGAGGATTTCCCGGAGGAGCCATATCTGAAGAGCGTATGGGTCGGGTGAATTTTTCCTCACATCCTGCTCTCCTGCTTTCCTGATTTTTAATGAGGAAGGCAGCACTGCAGGAAAGGAGTGCTTACAAATCGAAGAAGCGTTTCGCTTTCTCCAGGAAACCGTGCTGCACTGGGGAGTTGTGATCGCCGATCGATTCTGAGAAGGCGCGGAGTTTTTCCTCCTGCTCTTTGCTAAGCTTCGTCGGTACCTCGACCTGGACGGTGACGTTGAGGTCGCCGCGACGGCCGCCGGAGAGGGATGGCATGCCCTTTTCCCGGACGCGGAAAGTGGTGCCGCCTTGGGTGCCTACCGGGATCTTGATGGAGGATTGGCCGTCGATGGTCGGGACTTTCAGTTCTCCGCCGAGCGCCGCCGTGCTGAAGGGCAGCGGGACATCGCAAAACAGCGTGTGGCCTTCGCGCTCGAAGACATCATGGTCGGAGACGTGGATGAAGGCGTAGAGATCGCCCGCCTCGCCGCCACGCACGCCTGCGTCGCCGTTGCCGGAGGACCGCAGACGCACGCCGGTATCGACGCCGGCCGGGATGCGGAGCTTGATGCGGGTCTCGCGCTCAACGCGGCCCTCGCCCCGACAATCACCGCAGGGATCGGAAACGATCTCGCCGTTGCCGCGGCATTCCGGGCAGGTGCTCTGCTGAATGAAAATACCCGCCTGCCGCCCGACGACCCCACGCCCGCCACAGGTGGAGCATGTTTTCACGCCGCCCGAGCCTTTCGAGCCGGACGCGTTACATTTGCCGCAGGGGACGTTGCGCTCGATCTCGAGTTCCTTCTCTACGCCTTTGGCCGCCTCTTCCAAGGTGATCTCAAGATCGTAGCGGAGATCGGAGCCGCGCTGCTTGCCGGATTTCTTGCGTCCGCCGCCGCCGAAAAATTCCTCGAATCCGCCGCCGAACGCGCCGCCGAAGACCTGCGAGAAAATGTCCGCCGGATCGTGGAAACCGCCGCGTCCACCGCCGCCCATGCCGCCATTGAAAGCGGAGTGGCCATAACGGTCGTAGGCCGCGCGCTTGTCGGGATCCGAGAGCGCTTCGTAGGCCTGACCGAGTTCCTTGAACTTTTCCTCGGCTGTGTTGTCGCCAGGGTTCTTGTCCGGATGGTATTTCACCGCGAGCTTGCGGTAGGCCTTCTTGATTTCGGAAGCGTCTGCGTTTTTCGGGACTTCGAGGATTTCGTAGTAATCGCGGGGCATAATCTAAAATTCAAAATTCAACTCTCAAGGAAGAGAGCTTGCGGAAGCCACGACAACAGAGGCGGGGCGGAGGAGGCGGTCGCGGAGTTTGTAGCCGCGGCGGGTGACGCGGAGGATCTCGCCTTCGGCTTGGTCGGAGAGTTCCTGCGAGACGGCATCATGGAGGTTCGGGTTGAATTGGCCGGTGACGGGGATTTCCTCGACGCCTTGGTTGAAGAGAAATTCGGCGAGCTGTTTGCGAACCATGTCCATGCCGATGTAGATCATCGAGGAGGTGTCCTGCGCGGCGGCTTGCATGCCCATCTCGAAGTTGTCGATGACCGGAAGCAAGTCTTCGAGCAGGCGCTGATTCGCATAGCGGATGGCCTCCTCACGTTCGCGGGCGGTGCGCTTGCGGAGATTATCCATTTCGGCGGCGGTGCGGAGGGATAGCTCCTTCCATTTCGAAGCCTCGGCCTCAAGTTGTTCCCACGGATCTAGTTCCACGGCTGATTCGGCGGTGGTTTGCGGGGCTTCGGTCGCCTCGGTTTCTTCGTTCATCTGGGGTTCGTCCTGCTGCATATGCGGTATGTGTAGCCGGGAAACCCGATTGGTCAACCCCGGTGAGGCTCAGTTACCGCATACGGGAAGCACGCGCAGGCCGCAGAGATCAGCGGCCTTTCGCTGGCGGGTGTCGTAGGAAACGAAAGTCTTGCAGCCGGCTTCGAGTGCTGCCGCGACGTGCCAGAGATCTAGGCTGCGGGTGCCTATTTCCGCTGAGCACTTCGCGGACAGACTCTCCGCCCTCATGAACACCGCGGCGAGATCGTAGGTTATTCGTTCGAAGCGACCTGAGTCCACGTCTGCCAGAAAGGCGCGGATGGCGGTGGTTTCCTGCGACTTGGTGATCTCACCACGAAACCTTTTCAGCCGGATGGCGTTGGGGATCTCGATCTCATGGAGGTGGGAGTATGCAAAAGGCTCACCGGCTTCCTCCAGCAGTCGGATCGTCTCTTGGGAATTCGCCTCCAGAACGAAGGCTTTCACGAAAAGGGCGCTATCGATGTAGGCGTTCATCGGTCGCCGCGATCATAATCCACCGCGGCGCCCGCATCCCCCGCCACTGGGCCTGCGGGAAAGTGCTTCCTCAGACGTGCCATACGGTCCAGGGGCTGGAGCGCTTTGCGTTCGCTCACGGGCACGAGAGTGGCAAACGGGAGGCCGCGTTTCGTGATGACGACGGATTCGCCCTCATGGATCCATTTGGAGACGGCGCTGAAATGGTTACGGAGATCGGCGGCGGAAGCGGTCTTCATGATGAGAGAAAATGTATCATGTAATACCCTCGCGTCAAGTTACGGAAACTGGATGCAGATCGGTTTCGGGGCGCGGACGGTGGACTTCGGTTCGCCGAGCAGGCCGGTGGCGGGGTCGAGGCTGAGGACGGAGATCGTATCGCTGTTCTGGTGGGCGCAGAGGAGCCATTTGCCGGAGGGATCGATCTTGAAATGGCGGGGTGCCTTGCCGCCGCAGGGCGCGTGCTGGACGAGAGTGAGTTTGCCGGATTTTGGTTCACGCTTGTAAACGACGATGGAGTCGTGACCGCGGTTCGAGCCATAGACGAAGTTTCCGTTCGCTTGCACCTCAATCTCGGCGGTGGTGTTGGGCTCAGTATAACCTTCCGGCAGGGTGCCTATTTCCTGAATGGGTTTGAGAGCTCCCGTTTCCGCATTGAACTGCGCGACGCTGACTGTGTTGGTCAGTTCGTTGATGACGTAGGTGTGTTTCTCATCTGGGGAAAACGCCATGTGTCGCGGCCCGCCGCCGGGCGGAGAGATCATATCGTCGGTCGCGATTCCGGAAAGGACTGAGCTCGCGGGGTCAAATTTCCGGATCAATACTTTGTCGATGCCGAGGTCGGGGACAAAGAGGAAGCGGTTCGCCTTATCAAAATAGACACCGTGGGCGTGAGCGGCTTCCTGGCGATTTTTGTTAGGGCCAGAGCCTTCCATTTTCACGAGCGATATGATCTCACCGGGCTTGCCGTCCGCATCGAGGCGGATCGTGGCGAAGCTACCGCCTCCGTAGTTAGCGACAGCGAGTGTTCGGCCTGAGTTGTCGATGGCGAGGTGGCAAGGACCGTTCCCGCCGCTGGATGCGGAGCCGAGCAAAGTGAGAGAATGGTCTTCCGCGATGGAGAAAGATGCGATGGTGTTACCGCCGCCGACGCAGAGAAGCACAGGTTTTACCGGATGAAGGGCTAGGAAACCCGGCGCCTCATAGTTAGCCGCGATCGCAGGTTCCGTCAGGACGCCTGTTGCGGAGTCGAAGTGCGCTAGGTAAATGCCATCCGCCCCCGTGCCGATGTAAACCGGGCGAGCGAGGCTGGACGAAGCGGCGAGGACTATTAGCAAAAGGAGGTGTTTCATACGTTGAATCCGAAGTAGCGGTTTGCGTTGTGGAAGCAGATATCGGCAATGAGTTTTGAGAGGGTTTCGAAGTCGTCGGGCAGCTCACCCTTTTCGGCCTCGTTGCCGATGAGGTTGCAAAGGATGCGGCGGAAGTATTCGTGGCGCGGGAAGGAGAGGAAGGAGCGTGAATCGGTGAGCATACCGACAAAGCGGGAAAGCAGGCCGCAGTTGGAAAGGGCGTTGAGTTGCATTTCCATGCCCTCTTTCTGATCGAGGAACCACCAGCCAGAGCCAAACTGGATTTTACCGGGAATCGTGCCGTCTTGAAAGGCTCCGGTCATCGCGGCGAACAGGTAGTTATCGCGTGGATTCATGTTGTAGAGAACCATTTTGGGAAGGGATTCGCGGGAGGCCAGCGCATCGAGGAATGAGTAAAGCGCCTTGCCTTGCTGGGTATCGCCCATCGTATCGAAGCCCGCATCGGGTCCCAGTTTCTGGAACATCAGCGAGTTGGTGTTTCTAACAGGATTAAGGTGGAGCTGCTTTGTCCAGCCGCGCGCTGCATCCAGCTGTCCTGTGAAGACGAGGAGATAGAACGAAAAACGCTCTTTATCCTCCGCAGAGACAGCTTTGCCAGCACGCGCTTTCTCAAAAATCGCAGCCGCCTCCACGTCGGTGCAGTGGATGGCGGGGCAGCGGTCAAGGCCGTGGTCGGAAAGGCGGGCACCGGCCGCATGAAAGTCGTCGTGACGCTTCTGCAACGCGGCGAGCAAATCCGAAAGGTTATGGATGGCGACACCGGAAACATTTCCGAGGCGATCAAGCCAAAGGTTGAGGAGATCCGGCCTATCGACCTGAAAAGCCTTATCCGGGCGGAATGTGGGTAGAACTTTGCAACTGAAACCGGATGAAGCAATGGCGCGATGGTCATCGAGCGAATCGGCGGGATCATCCGTGGTTCCCACCACACGAACATCGAACTTTTTCAGAAGCGAGCGGGCGGAGAAATCGGGTTCGGCGAGGCGCTCACAAGTTTTTGCCCAGATTTCATCGGCTGTGTCGGGCGTCAACAGGGTTTGGATATCGAAGTAACGCTGAAGTTCCATGTGCACCCAATGGTGCATGGGGTTACGTAGAGTATAGGGCACCGTCTCGGCGAAAGCCTGGAACTTTTCGCGCGGGCTGGCATCACCTGTGATTCGCTCCTCACCGATGCCGTTCGCACGAAGCAACCGCCACTTGTAATGGTCATGTCCCAGCCACATATCCGCGATATTATCCCAGCGC
This sequence comes from Prosthecobacter debontii, assembly GCA_945869855.1. GTDB lineage: Bacteria > Verrucomicrobiota > Verrucomicrobiia > Verrucomicrobiales > Akkermansiaceae > Luteolibacter. The sequence continues at coordinate 5,397 of CAMBQC010000058.1, read as the reverse complement.
TTGTCCTCAGCGATCTCCTTCGGCGACAGGTGGTTATGGTAGTCGATGATTGGCAGGTTCGCCGCAATCTCATGGTATAGCCTACGTGCGGTTTTGGAATAGAGCAGGAAATCTTCATCGAGATAAGACATGAAGGAATTCCAGAGCAAAGCCGAACGATTGGAAAGATTTTATGTACAGGGCGCCACCCCGGTAGTCTAAGAATTCGAGGGTCCGCTGCTCAACGAGAGTCCGAGTGCAACCACTGCCAGATTGCCTGGTATTGCTTGCGAGCATCCCCTTCGAGGACATCCGTGCGCTGCGAATCATTACCCTCGGAATAACGGGGCATCTTACTGCCGGGCGTAACACTCGCCGGATTATCCATCCAGCGGTGATAGAATTCCTCCCGCAGCCTGCCGGGCGTAAGGGCGAAATTCACCGCGCCGACCTCAAACGCGGCAGTCGGCGGCTGGGCACCGATACCATGGCAGGTGGTGCAGCCGAAGCCCTCCGCACTGACCAGCTTCTTACCGATTTCCGCGAGCGCGGGATCTACCTCCACTTTCACAGGCGGGCAGGGCTCAAAGCCATGGACGCGCGAGAGACCCGCGGCCATCGTTTTCGCATGGGCGGGAAATGCCGGCATACGCGTGCCCAACCAAGGCCTAGGACGCTCCTCGACAGTTCCGGCGAGCATTGACTCAATGTAAGTGCTGAAAAGCATTTCGCCAACAAAGGTGAGTGCCGGCCGGGATTGATCGACACGTTCGTTGAGTTCTTTGACATGAGATGCAAGACCTGCCGTCGTGGCGTGTCGAGAATCGAGACGGGATGCGTCACCATCCATCGCATGGCAAGCGGTGCAGTTTTTGGAAGTGATCTGCCGTCCAGCGAACTCCGAAGCGCTATCCTTTTTGAGTGAGTTCGGCCCGGCCTTCGAGAACGCCAGCAGCCCTTCCCTATCACCCTCAGCGAGGTTCATCACAGGCAATGTGGGACGTTTGTCCTTATCCGAAACGCACCCCTTTTCCGCCCAATCCGCCTTGAAAACTTTCTCCAAAGTGGGCGCACTTGGCACGCCACCTGGCAGCCCTGGATGGCAGGTGCCGCAGTGCAAACTTGCCGCAACCTCCGCCCCGCGGGTCACGTCGCCTGCTGGAAACGCATAGCCGAGTTTCGTATCTTTCCCTTGGGAGGAAACTGTTAGATAGGCGGCCAGCGAAGCGCCCTCGTCATCTGTGAGCTTGAAATTCGGCATGCCTGTGAAGGGGTGGTAAGCCTCGGGTTTTTTCAGGAACGCCACAAGCTGACCCGGCAGGTATTTGGCAGCGACGTTGTTCAGTGGCACGCGCGAGGCATCACCGGCGGCCTGATCATGGCAGGCAACGCAGCCGAGCTCGTGGAAAACGACACCGCCCGCTTTTGCTAGAGCCGGATCGGGAGCGGGGGGCGCGGGAGCACCAAATTTCGACGCGGCGAGAAAAGCAGCGAGGTCGGCCGCTTTCTGCAAACCTTCGGGTGTTTTGGGATCGACCAGGTTGGGCATTTTCGTACTGGGCTTCATCGCCTTCGGATCGGCGATCCAATTCCGCAACCAAGACTCGGCCACCCGATCACCGATACCCGCGAGAATGGGCGCGATCTCCCCCGTCTCGGGCATCGGGCTTGGCCCGAAGCCGCCCTCGGGCGCATGGCACTTCGCGCAATGCTGCTGGGTGAACACCACCCTGCCATGCCGCCTCAGCTCGCCGAGCTTGGCTTCATCGGTGGCTGCGGCGGTGAATGCGGTGGGTGGAATCGTTTGACGCGGCATCCCTTCCTCTTCCCAATAAAGCCGCAAAGACCCGGAACCATCCTCCGCACTGCGGTAGGAGACGCGAATCTCATGCAAGCCTGGGTTAAGGCGCAGCCGCTTCGTCTTTGCGGCGCCTAGGGCCCCCTCCTCCGTCAGGATTTCCTCACCACCGAGCGTGAGCACAGCCATTCCGATTCCTTCGAAGGAAAAATAAAGCCTCTTCCGTTCCTTGAGCTCGATGGAACCTTTCCACTCCGCATCGAATTTCCCCGCGTTGAGGAACGGCGTGGGCGGCTGCCCGGCCGGAACCGAGAGCGCGACCATACGGTCGATTCGTGTGTCTGTCTCACCGCCCTGATTAAAAGTCGCGATGAGTTCGGCACGCGCGGCGATAATCAGGCAGAACGCTAGCGAGAGAAACCTGAGCATGAGTGAGAGCGTTCGGTTAATTGCCGTGGACCGACGTGTGGATCTCGCCATTCAGGAACTCGCCATCCTCATCCTCCAGATCGTATCCGATCTTGAGCGACATCGAGGGCTTCATTCCTTCGAGCACGAGTTCCAGCGTTTTGCCGTCTGCGGAAAGTTTCGCGGACTCCACCTTCACATTGTCCCGCTTGCGGTGCTTCTGCGACTCGGCTGCGAGCGCCTGCTCGCGGGCAGCCGTGTCCACGTTATCCACGGAAAACTCACCCGAACCGTATTGAGGTCCGCGCACGTAATCCCACCGCTGCACGGAATAGCTCGTCATGTCGCCGACCAGTTCGGCATCGAGTTCCACTGGGAATGTCAGCGCGACACCCTTCGGGGTGATGGCGAATTTTTCCGGTACAGTTGTTACTTCATCAGGCAAGTGGCGAACACGCTGGAACGCGGCCTCGGAGACGGCGTTCGACTGCCAGCCTCGGAAGCCGATCACGTAAAGCGAGCCATCCGGATGGAAGCGCGCGCGCATCGCGGAGGATAGGAGCTGGATGGGCAGCTTGGCAACAGCGGCCTGGGGCTTGCCATTTCCTGCCACCGGCAGGACGCGGTAGATACTAGATTTCCCGTAGGAGAGATGGAGCATCTCGCCAGTCTTGAGGCCGAATTTAGCGTTCTCAGGCACCCACACCTGGGAGGCTCCCGAATTGTCCACGTCCATCGGCAGGTAAACCAGCGGTGCGGTGAAAGGCGCGTCGGTGAGCGAGTGACGCGCCGGCTCGGTTCCGAAAAACGCGGGCGTGTCCTTCGCCTTCACGAAGTTGATCTTGCAGCAAGGTTGCCACGTTCCCTCGTTCTCGCCGGTGGTGATTTCACCGTTGGGCCCCACGCCCACTCCACCCGGCGCGCGAAGCCCGGTCGCGACCACATCGAATTTTTTTCCATCAGGAGAAATTTTCGCGACGATGCCATGATGCGGCAGGATGGGATCGAACCCGCGCCCGCCTCCCTTCACCGGGCTACCTTTCGAGAAATAGAAATTGCCCTCTTTGTCCGTCTGCAGGTCAAAGGCGAACTCATGAAAGTTTGGCGAGATAATGACATCGCGGTTGAAGACCTTGAAATAGTCGGTCTCGCCGTCGCCGTTGAGGTCGATGAGCTGCGTGATTTGGTCGCGGCCGTTCACATGAATGATACCTTTCACGACTTTCAGTCCCAGCGTCTCGAAAAGCCCCGAGGCGATGCGCCGCCATTCCAGTTTCTTCCAATCGCCCGCCAGACCTGATACAGTCCACACATCGCCATTCCACGAGGAAACCGCAGCGGAGTTTGCATCGATGAAATCGAAGCCGCCGAAACGGATGTTCGCACCCCAGGGATTATTTACGGGGAGTGTGATCGCATCGGTGGCGTAGGGCTTTTTCGTATCACCGGAAATCTCGCCAGCCGTGGTGACGGTCTCCGTCCAGATCCCAGGCCCGCCGGAAGTGAGAGCTTTGAAATCGGGCTTTTCCGCCAATACAGGTTTACTGCCGCGTGCAAATGCGATGCTTGCGAGGAGCTCGCCCTCTCCCTTCGGCACTTTCGCAAGCAGCCTGCTTCCTTCCGCAATGACTTCCACGCCCTGAGCGACATACTGGATTCCGCTTTCAGAAACGGAGCCCTTCTCATCCGCGAGGACGAATGTCAGGTCTTTCTTACGAGGTCCAAAGCGGAACGACCGCGTGACCGAGCCCTCTTTCGCAGCCAGCGTTTCAAGAACCTCCGTGCCGTTGACCCCATATCCGAGCGTGATCGTCTTGCCATGCCGGTAATGACCCGTGAATTTCCCATGCGCCATGTCGCCGAAGCCCTTGATCGCGCGCTTGTCTTCGAAAGATCCGTCCGCGTCCGCCCAGCCATATCCGGTGGCGGTGGAGAGCAACGGCGTCTCCTTGTTTCCCAAGGTCACCAACTGCCCGTGCGCCCCTGACCAAGGCGTTCCGCCCCACTCGATGCCACCACGATACACGGTCACAAGCCGCAATGTCTCCGTATCAAACAGCGCCCGGGTATTGTCACCGAGATCTAGCGAAATCCCCTTGATCGCGCCGACACGCTTCTGACCTTGGAAATAGTCGCCAAAGGTGTTCATCCATGCCGGCCCGATTTGCATTTTCTCAAACCATTTCTGTTCGGCTTGGGCGAGCGGAGCGAGCAGGGCAAAAATAACGATGAATCTCATGGCTGGAAAAGCTACCGGGGAGGCAGGGACTGGCAAGCAGAGAAAAGTTAAAATCGGCGCTTCACCTACTAGGTAATCTTTCATTTTATCAGGACATGATCGACATGTTAGTGCGGCTGTATGATTTGCCGGACAGCTCGGAGCTTTACAAGGCAGTGGCCGCGCAGGGTATCACACTCCGCCGCGCCCGCGCTTTTGAGAAGCACACGATGGCGGAATTCGCGCGGGAGAATTTCTCAGAAAAATGGGCCAGCGAGATCGAGGTGGCAATGACACGCCAGCCGGTTTCCTGCTGGATCGCCACAAAAGACAAGGCCGTACTCGGATTTTCCTGCTATGAAACCACCCAGCGGGGATTCTTCGGTCCCACGGGCGTAATCGAGTCCGCGCGCGGCACCGGGCTCGGCAAAGCGCTACTTTTCAAAGCTCTCGAATCGCTCCGCGAGATTGGCTACGCTTACGGCGTGATCGGCGGAGTGGGGCCGCGCGAGTTTTATGAAAAAAACTGCGGAGCGATCGAGATCCCCGGCAGCGCACCGGGTGTTTACGGCGATATCCTTCCCTGAACCCTTTCACCGTGGCGATCATAGAGCAAAACGATCTCCCGGAGCGCTTTGGTCCTATGACCGTGAAGGAGCTTCGGCAGAGCCTCCGTCGCACGAGTTTCGTCTTTCCGTTCATCTGCATCCATATCTTCGCTACCATCGCGATCTACGCGGAGTTCCAGCTCAACATCGGATCGGGTTCCGGCATACCCGCCGTGCTGGCATGGGATCCCGACAAAGTCGGCCCGTTCTGGTGGGTTGCCATGACAGTCTGCGGCATAGACCGTTTGCCAAAAATAGTTGCCGTTACTCGGAATGAGTCCGGCAGACCGAACAGATGGTTTCCGGGCGGCCGAGCAACGCCCGTATGGATTCGAATAGCTTGTCGTTGAGTTCCTCACCGCGCTTTGTGATGTAGCCGGCCATGT
>CAMBQC010000057.1 GCA_945869855.1 Prosthecobacter debontii | reverse complement strand
AGGTAGAGGAAGAAGGGCTTGTCCTTGTTTTCCGTGACGAAGGATATCGCGCGGTCGGTGTAGCGGCGGGTGATTGTGCGCTGATCGACGGGCAGCTCGATGATCTCCTCGTTCTCGATGAGCGGAGTGTTCCACTTTTTCACGAACTCATCCTGCTTCCGCCAGCTCTCGTCGGAGAACGGGGACGCCTTCCCTTTGTTTTCGGGATGGTTCATGTCGTTCGAGTAGGGGATGCCGTAGTAGGAATCGAAACCGTGGGCGCGCGGCAGCACCTCGGGAAGGTGGCCGAGGTGCCATTTCCCGATGCAGGCGGTGGCGTAACCTAGGGATTTGAAATGGTCGGCGAGAGTGTATTCCGCTGGGTTCAGGCCGTAATCGGAGGTGGGGAAGAGCACGTGCTTGTGCATACCGACGCGCTTTGGGTAGCAGCCTGTCAGGAGCCCCGTCCGCGAGGGCGAGCACACGGGGCTGGGCACCACGAAGCTGGTGAGCTCCCGCCCCTCGGCGGCGAGCCGGTCGATGTGCGGGGTCTTGATCGTTTCCGAGCCGAAGCAGCCGAGGTCGTTGTAGCCCTGGTCGTCGGTGAAGATGATGATGAAATTAGGCTTCGCGGCGGCGGCGTGGATCGCGGCGAAAAGCGCGGCGGTGAGGAAGAGGTGTTTCATGGTTTTTTGGAGGCTATGCAGGCAAGAGGTTCCTTGCCAATCCCGAAGAAGTGAACCATGTCGGTGAGGTCAGTTGCGGAGTGCAGTCCGCATTATCTCATATTTTAGGATTGATAACATCGTTATGTGTATTTTTTATGTTACTGGGTAGAGCGTTTGCGAAAGTCCTTATCGTATCCATACCGCTGGAGACTCTGGACTGCTGCGGTCCTCATCCGCCGCTTTTCGGGTTTGTGATGGAAAAACGAAGTAACCCGGTAACAACCCATCATCCCGCCAAACAAAGCCGCCCTTGAAAGCTGTGAATCAAGAATCACAGCAGACCAGAGCCTGCGACGCCACAGTGTTCCGATGGCCGTGATGAAAAGCCAGCGGCTTTCACCTTGATGGGGCGGGGGCATTGCGGATGTAGTGCGCCATGAACACCTTGCCGCGCCCGCCGATTTCCGAAGCCGAGTTCGTCCCTCCGCATTATTTCCGGCGGCTGGAAATGAATGAAATCCGGAACGGGGAGCGGCCGTTGGAGATCGACCTGGGATGCGGGGACGGTTCGTTTCTCGTGGAGCTGGCGGCAGCGTATCCGGAGCGGGATTTCATCGGGGTGGAGAGGTTGTTGGGGCGTTGCAAAAAGGTGGCGAAGAAGATCCGTCGCGCGGGCGTGGCCAACGCCCGCATCCTGCGGCTGGATTCGAAATACGTGGTGGAGTGGCTGTTGCCGGAAGCCTCCGTTTCCCGCATCCACCTGCTCTGCCCGGATCCGTGGCCGAAATTTAAGCATCACCGCCGCCGCCTCGTGCAAATCCCGTTCCTAGAGGCGGTGAAAGCCGCACTGCAACCTAGCGGCGAGTTCCTTTTTATGACAGACCATGAGGGATACTTCGAGGAAGCCTGCGGGAAAATCCACGAGAGCGGGTTGTTCGCGATCACGCCGTGGGAGGAGGATTCGTTTTTCTACCCGAAGACGGATTTCCAAATCCAATGGGAGGCGGAGGGGAAGTCGATGAACCGCATCCGCTGCGTGAGCGGAAACCCGTTCGATTGAGGGCGACGTGGCGGGATGAATCGCAGACTTGCGGGCCGGTGCTGGCGGATTCCTCCGGCTTTCCTCTCCGATGGATCACGGCTTTTTCCAGACGATCTTGTCGTAACGCCAGCCGTCCCCCCCTTTTTTCCAGACGACGGTAACTTCAAATCTGCCATCGGCGGGGCGCCCTGTGGAAAGTTCCATGAAACCTTCGGCCAGGAAACGGACGGTCGCTGTGTCGCCGATTACGTCCACATCGCGGAAAGCAATGAGGTCAAAGTGTGATCGCTTCGCGTTCTGGCAGATCCATGAGAAGGCGGACTCCATCTCTTCCTTGTCGAAGCTGCCGTTCGCGTCCGGGACATCCGGGACGACGAGCTCCACCTCCGGGGCGAGCAGCGCGTTCATGGAGTAAACCTTCACCTGCCGCATCGGTGCGCCGGAGCCTCCGCTGAGAGTGAGGACTTCCATCAGGTGCTTCGTACGGCGCATGACGGCCTGTTCCGGCGAGAACCACCACATGCCGAGCGGCACGAGAATCGCGAAAGCGACGACAAGGATGATCCCGGTTTTTTTCACGGAGCTAGGCGGTGTGGACTGGATCACGCAAGAGCTTGAGTGGCCATCACCAGGGTAAACTGTCATCCGCACAGGGCCTCCGACCGCCGGAGGCGGGGACGGCCGTGATCCCGGCTACGGTTTGGCGGGCTCGGGTTTTTTCGCCCAGACCTGGCACCATCCGGCGGCGGTGACAAGCTTACCTCCGAATGCACCGCATGGGCCGGACGCTTCGCCTGCTTTTCCGGTGTAAAGAGCGCAGTTGTCGCATCTTTGTTCCGGCTTGTGCATGGGATATTTGGCAGGGTCCACTTTCGTAGTGTCCTCTTTGTAGCCGAGCGCGATGGCGACGGGATCGGTCTCTTCAAGCTTGGCCGGCGGCGGTGCCTGGCCGAATGCCCGGGAGCATACGGCGGCTGGGATGGCGGCGGAAACGGCGAGTTGGCGCAGGAAATTGCGGCGGTTGTTCATGGTGTTTGTATGGTTGAATCTCGATGTCGCTTCATCCTAGCATACTTCAGGCGGCCTGCACTGCGGAAATTGCGCAATGATCCATATTTTTTTGGGAGGGAGCCTGAGGCTGGAATCCTTCAATGATCCGATACAAAAGGACTTTTGGCAGACAGTCTAGACCTCCACCACGCTCATCAGTGCCGTGGAGATGAGCAGGCATTTCACCGCTGCCTCCTGATGGATCGCTTGCATCGCCTGCCGGTAAGCCTCCATCTGGCCGGCGTATCTCGCCATCAACTCTTCCGCTGAGTCCACGCGGTCGGTCTTAAAATCGATGATCTCCACCTTTTCCGCAGAGCCGTTGGCATCGCGGTGGATATGAAGCCGGTCGATCACCCCGCTCAACCACTTGCCATCCAATACGGCCTCGATCCGTTGCTCGCGGTGGAGGTCGATTGCCCGCCCGTCCTTGCTTAACAACGCTCGGATCGGCGGCGCGGAAAGCGCCTGCTCCATGGTCTTGCGGAGATCCGCGGAGAAATCGGGAGCGTGTTCCCCATCGATCCATCCGATCTGCTCGAACGCTTCATGGATCGCCGTGCCAAAGCGGCGGCCTTGCGGCGATACCTTGCCGGCGGATTTCTCTTTTTCTCCGCTGGGGCTGCGGCGAGAGCGTTTCGTCACCGCGCCGCCCATCCGGATATGCGGCGCTTTTTCCGTGGCACCGATTTCTCCAATCCCGTCCGCCCAATTCGGGTTGCCGGTTTCGAAAATTCCATTCTCCGCGCCATCGATTTCGAGCGATGTCATCAACCAGTTTGAGAGGCTGGCCTTGCCGTCCTCGGCGGAGGCGGCGGGGGTGTCGAGAAATACGTAAAGGCCTCGTTTCGCGCGCGTCATCGCCACGTAGAGTTTGCAGAAGGACTCGTAGGCCTGCTGTGACGCCCAGCGGTTTTCGGCCTCGCGCAGCTCGGGGATCATCTCCCGCACCCATTGCGCGGGAGCCATCGTGATCCAGTCGTCGCCGGTCACGGTCTTGTAATGGGAGAGATCCGGGATTTTTTTCGACGGCACGTCGGGCAACACCACCACATCGAAGCCGAGCCCCTTCGATTTGTGGATCGTCATCACCTGCACTGCCGCCACGCCGGGGCTTTGGGAAATTTTCTTACGCCCGATCCCATCCGCCGCTTCCCGAGCGGTGACCACGCCTTGGCGGTCGAGCTCGCCCAGAGCCTCGAGCAAATCCTGCGCGCGCCGCCTTCCGAACATTTTCCAGCCATCCAGCAGCGGCGCGACGAGCTCACCTACCATGCCCGCAAAGCCGATCTCGGAAACGCGCCGGCCCAGCCCCTCCCACGCCGCCTGCCATGCCGTGCCGAAACGGTCATCGAGCACCGGCTTTAGCGGCGACATCATCACCGTCCGCTCCGCGAAGAGGTCGGCGGGATTCGCCAGCCAGCGCAGCAACTGCCAGATCATCACGCCCACCGGATGATCCTTGCCCGGCTCCCTTTCCCCTTCCTCTACCACCTGGAAACTCGCCGCCCGCAGCTCGTCGGCGAGCTCCTTCACCTTCTCGTTGGTGGACATCAGGATACCGCAGGAAATCCGTTTCTTGCCCACGCCGAGCTCCTTCAGCAGCCTGATCACGCGTTCGGATTTCTCCTCCTTGTCCATCACCTCGACGAGCGCGTGACCCTCGTTCTCCGGTTTGCGCAGCGGCTTGGCAGGAACGTGCTCCTCCCACTCCCACCTCGCGGCGGCGGCGCCGAAAAGCTCTCCCATGGTCGCCTTGTCACCGAATACGCGGTTCACCGGCTCAAGCACCTCCGGGCAGGAGCGCCATGACTCCGCCATCGTCTCGATCTGCAGCCCGCCGCCGTAAGTTTCCGTGATTTCATCGAAGAGGCCGACCTCACCGCCGCGCCACGCGTAGATCGCCTGTTTTTTATCACCTACTATGAAAACCGTAGATTCATCGTTCGTGATGCCTTCCTCGACCAGCGGCAGCAGGGCGTTCCACTCCACGCGGCTGGTGTCCTGGAACTCGTCGAGCAACCAGTGACCGTAGTTGGAATCGAGCCGGAAATCCACCGCCTCGCGCCGCAGCCGCGCGTCCTCGCCGCTCATCCACGCACCCATCAGGCGTTTCACGTCATCAAAGCCGAGCTTGCCTTTCGTTCTCAGCTCCCGCTCCACGAGTCCGTCGTAGGTGGCGATCAGGCCCCGCACCCCGCGCGTCCGCGAGAGCGCGGCGGCCAGTTCGCAACGCGCCGCCAACTCCGCGAGATCGCGCAGTGCCTGGGAGGCGAGGCCGTCGATCGTGAAATCCTTGCTGACTTTCGCATGGATCGGCCCCTTACCCGAGAGGATGCCTTCCAGCACCTTCGGCCACATCCCTGTCTTCACGTTCAGCGAGCCGCTGCCGATCGTGTGATTGCGCAGCAGCGCGAACATGTCCCCGGCCTTTTTCTCCTGATCCTTGTGGGTCTTCACCACAGTCGGCCAATCCCGCTCCACCGCCTCCACCAGCGCGCCTTTTTGCTTGTCCCACTCGGAAATCTCCACGCCCGCCAGCTCCGGCGGCCCCCAAACCAAATTCTCCGGGGAAACGTAAATCCCATGCCAGCCGCCGATAAATCCCCGCAGCTCCTCCAGCACCCCCGCACCTTCCTTGCCTTGCGTCGCCCGGCGGAAAACAGCCACGAACTCCTCCCCATCGTGCCCATGCGCACCGCCTTCCAGCAAGCCCTCTAACAGCTCATCCTTGATACCCTCCGCCACCTCGCCTTGCAGCAGCTCGAAGCGCCCACCGGTCACGCCCAGCTCGTACTGGAAACCTTTCACCACCTTCGCGAAAAAACCGTCCATCGTCCCTAGCGTCAGGCGCGGCAGTTTACCCGTCAGCTTCTCCAGCAACCCCGCGAAATCCACCGCCCCTACGCCCAACCGCGCTTCCAGTTCCGCCGCCTTGCCGGGATCCTTCGCCGCCTCCGCCAGCTTGCGCAAAATCGCATCCGCGAATTCTCCCGCCGCCTTCCGCGTAAAAGTGAGTGCCACGATCCTCTCCGGCTCCACCCCCCCCGCCATCAGCCCGATGATCCGGTCGGAAAGGCGGTATGTTTTCCCCGACCCCGCCGAGGCGAGCACGAGCAGGTTTTTTTCCGGAAATTCCATGAGTTCTCGTTGCTAGGCTCGCCACAGCGCGCGATTTGTCACGCCCTTATTCGTGCAGTTAGGGCAAGCCGTGTCATCCGGTAAGGCTGATCCAGCCCGGTCAGCCCATTTCCAAAAGGCAACGGCTGACGGGCATAAGCGCCGGGAACGCGAGTCTGCGACTCGCAATCCCATGATCGGTGAAAGAATCAACCCTTCGGGGCTTTTCCCTTTCGGTATCCATGGGCTTGCGAGTCGCAGACTCGCGGTCCCAGCGGCGCGGCTTCGCCACCTTTCCGTGATCACGGCTCCTCCGTTCTGGATCAGCGCCGACCAAGCCGAATCCGCCTTACCCATGAGGAATGATACCCGCCGCGCGATCCATGGTTATGACGAAATCGTCCCCTTCTCCCTATGGCACGGGTGATGCTTAACTCCATCTTGGTCGTGCCCGGTGGCAGCAGGTCGGGACACAAAATATCGCCAAAAAATATCATCATGAAGCTTCAATCACTTGACTTGCACCCTTCACGGCTGCTTTTGAATTCCAGCATCAAGACTGACTAATAAAAGTCCGTTCGTATTGAACCGGGGCTGGGGATTCCAGCCCCGAGCCGTTGTGGAGGAATCTTGCCCCCACCTTCCAAATCAAAGCACAGACTTTTCACCAAACGGGCTAAATCCCTAATATCAAATGAACCAATCTGTCATTTCCCTATTAGTTTTAGGATCGCTTTGAAAATCTGCCATGCGACGAGAACCACCGCGCAGCATATCCCCACGACCACAGCGAGCACCAGGAAGATGGTGCCCAGCACAAGCCACAGCGGCCACCAGCGGGCGTCGAGGCGTCTCACACGACCTTGCCACGCCGTCCAATCGATGCGTCCGCGCGTGTTCGGTGTTTCCCCTTTGACAGGACGCGGCACCACCGCCACCCCGTCGATTTCGACGACCTCCACCTCGATGGTTTGTTCGTTTCCGGCAGCCATGTCTGGACATTACCCGAGCAGCGGGTAATTCAAACCCCGAAACCCGGGCACAAAAAGAGCGAACCGACTGATCTGCCATAGGGAAAACCCAATAACCCAGAGCGTCTCAGTCGGTCCGCCTAAAAAAATAACAGCAGCATGCGTGCCAAACTTTTGGAAACGGGTGTTATCTAGGCAAGGCCACCCGAGGCATGGGGATCACGGCAGCACCCAGCACCATGCCGCCGATGAATCCGCCGAGGTGCGCGCCGTAGGCCACGCCTGGATACCCTCCGAGATACCCTGAGAAATCAAACAACAGCCCGATCACACCGATTGCCGCGAGGTGGGCGGGCGGAACGGGTCTCGCGATAGGCCAGACATGCGGGTTGGGCAGGCGCCAGCGCACGGCCATGCCGAGATACAACCCTTCGAAGCCCATCACCGCGCCGGATGCCCCGAGCATGGGAATCGTTTCCTCCGGGTTCAGGGCGACGTGGCACGCGCTGCCACAGAGGGCGGTGAAAATGAAAACCCGCATCACCCAGCGGTGTCCGAGAAGCTCCGCGGCGATCGCGGCGAAAATCCAGAGATAGAGCATGTTTCCGAGTAGATGCCCGACATCGCCATGGAGCAGTGCGGCTGTGATCAGCGTGAAGAGCACTGCCGACCCGGAAAAATCGCCCGAACGCAAGGATTGGAGCGCCTCCATTACATCGGCCGGCACCACCATGAAGCGATCATTGAATTCCATGCCGCGCAGCACTTGCAGCCCATGAACGGATGCGATGAAAAGAATCAGCGCGAGCAAGGGCCATTGCCGACGTATCACAGAAGATGGGCGGAGGATGCGGCGCACAAGACCAGTTTGTGCGCGGGCACCGCATCTCTCAAGCGAACACTTCACCCGCCCGCCCGCAATCACCTCACTTCTTCAGGAGCTTGGCCATCGCCTCGCCCAAGCCGAGGCCGACGTTCATGTAGGTCTTGGCATTGCCGTTGTAGTGGCCGTTGGAAGCGCCGCCCATGGAAAGCGGATGCGCGTAAACGGTGGCTACATTGCCCTTAAACTCGGGATATTTGCCGCTTTCCCCGTCCACCGCCATCTGTGCGTCGAGTATCAGGCCGTCATTGCCTTGCTTGCTGTCCTTGGCAGTCTGACCGAGAGTAGCGCAGACGAAGGGGGCGTCAGGCGCGTTGAAATCCTTGCGTAGAGCCTTGATCAGGTTCACGAGGTTTTTCTCGTAGCGACTGGCGTGGGCCACGTCGTAGCGATCCTTGTCGCCCTGCCACCAGATGAAACCGGCGATCTCGTATTTCGTGGCACCCGGGTAATACGTGCCGATCTCCGCGAGGACTTTCTTCGCGTTGGCGGTGTCGTCGTCGTATTGCTTGCCCGCATACCAGCCGATCGGCACCGGTTCGGTGCCTTTTTCCCAGCGGTTGGGCGACTGCTTGTAGCCGGCGTAAACCCAGGTCGTCTCCTTCTTGGTCTTGTTGTCCATGCCCGTGAACTCGTAGCTCTCGCTGCCCGGTGGTAAGAGATCCCAGCCGAGGCCGCGGTTGCCGATCGAGCTTTTCAGCACCATGACCGGCTCTTCGACGACGTTGCCGAGCTGGTGACCGATGCCGATCTCGATGCCGATCTTGTTACCGCTGATCGTGAGCCAATCGTTACGGTAAACGTTCATGTTGTCGCCCTTTTGCATCACGGAAACGTTGCGGACGTCTTGGCGGACCGTCCATTTGCCTTCCGCGTCGGTGAGGAAACCATAAAGGTTCTCGCCCTTGACCGCTTTCTCCAACGCGCCGTCCTTATCCCCCCCCACAGCACCCATTTCCAAAGTGTTGGATTGTCCCATCACGATGAAGACCTTGACCGGTTTGGAGATATCAGCGGGTTTACCGTCAGGATCCGGCAGATCCTGAGCAAATATGGAGGTGGTGGCCAGAACCGACAGGCCAAGCAGCGCGATGGGTAATTTTATCTGTTTATGCATAGTTTATGTATTACTTCCGCGGCGGCGGCGATCTTACATCAGATCATATCGCGCGTGATCAGATAGCTGGCGGCGCAGCGCGGGCACTGGACGGTGATGGTGTCGGCGTCGTGGAAAAGGTCGTCAGGTTTTTCGCGCCATGATCCGAGCACCGGCAAAATTTTGTCCAAGGTGCAGCCGCAGTGAAAACGAAAGAAGCGGGTTTCCAGAAGGCTGGTTTCCTCGGTGGTGTCGATGGTGGCGACCTGCTCCGCTTCTAGCCCGGCAAGCCAGTCGAGATCGGCGTCCGGCTGCGCGGCGATAAGCGCAAAGTTTTCATCTTCCAACCGGAAGGCGCGGGCGGGGCGCTGCTCGGACTGAGTGTAGAATTGCGATACCCACGCGACCGGATCGCGACCCTCGACTTCCATCGTGGAGAGGCGCGGCTCGGTTGAGTTCGGCGTGGTGGTCTGGGAGTAGAAAAAATTCCGGTCGGACTCGCGGATGTCCTCGGTGAAAACCCGGCCGGTGATGTAGCGCTCGTTCGATGAGCCGGTGACGAAAAGGTTGATGCGCGGCGCGCGGAGGTTCGCCGTCCAGGCGATCGTCTCGTTCCATGGGCGGGCGGTGAGGTGTAGGATGAGCATGGCCAGGGCGTCCTTGAGCATCGCATCCAGCTCGGAGGGGTAGCGGATGCCGTTTTCCATCAGGTGCAGGTAATGGTCCGTGTAGATGTCGGTGAACTGGCCGCGCAACAGCAGGCAATTCCTGTGGCGGACAAAGATGGATTCGATTTTCGTGAAGTCGTCGGGCTGCATGAGCTGTCAGGGGGACGATATCATCTCGTGGTTCAGGACGACATGCTTAAAATGACACGCCGAACATGATCAGATCCTGCGGAGGCCTTGACGCGCTTCCGGGCGGGAGTTCATCGTTGTTGGCGCATGACCGATCCATCCCTTTCCCACCTTGAACTACATGACCGCATCGCGGCCGTCATCAAGGGCGAGACCGATGCCGTGGCAATCATGGCCACGGTGGCCTGCGAGCTTCACCATCACTTCCCGCACTTTCACTGGACGGGGTTTTACCGGGTCGTCGCGCAGGGACTTCTGAAGGTCGGCCCTTACCAAGGCGGGCATGGATGCCTCACGATTCCGTTTGAGCGTGGCATCTGCGGGCGTTGTGCGAGGGAGGAAAAAACCTTGGTCATACCGGATGTCGAACTGGAAGTGGATCACATCGCCTGCTCCAGCGCCACACGTTCGGAAATCGTGGTGCCGGTTTTCGATGCCGCCGGTCGGCTCCGCGCCGTGCTGGATGTGGATTCGGATTTCCCCGATGCCTTCGGTGAAAACGATGCGCGTTTCCTCGAAGCCGTCTGCGGAATGTTACGCGATCCCGCGATCATCTGGTAAGGCTCAGCGCACCTCGAAGGGCATGTTCGCTGTGGCGGCGTGGCCTTTGCCGTCTTTCACCCAGACATAGAGGCGATAGATGCCGGGCTTTTTGGGGGCGGTGACCGAAACACTGTTTTTCGTTGGGTTGGCAATCAGCCTCTCGATGGCTTTCGGCATCCTCTCGCTGGTGTTATGCTGGTGGCCCTGCAGCTCGGGAAGCAGAGCCCATTGCCAAGCGAGCGGATCATGATCGGGATCCGTGGCGGTGGCGGTGGCTTGGAATGCGGTTCCCGGCGAGACGGACGCCTTGGGAATGCCGGTGACCGGCGTGATCGCCGGGGCGCGGTTCGCGGGCGGGCGCCCTGTCCACATTTCCTCCAGCACATCCACGGGTGGGGTGGTTTCGCCATCAAAGGTGTAAAGCCCGAACCAAGTCGCGGTGGCCTCGAATTTCCAGCCCCAGACAAAGGCGTAGTTGCCGAGGCAGCCGCCGTCGCGGGTTAGGACTTTGCCGTAGGCGCTGCGCATCATCTCCGCCTTCTCGGCGCTGGTTTGTTCGAGCGGCGCGCCGTATGGGGTTTTCTTGCACTCCCAGAAACCGCGCGGCCCCCATTCCGTGAGCAACCACGGGCGCGTCCAGCCGGCCTTTTCCAGATGCTTGCGCAGTCCGAATACCGCGCCGTAGGAGTTGATGCCCACGAAATCGAGGTTCGGCGTGTGATCGTTGAGAGCCTTCGTTTTGCCGGGGCTGAGACCGGCGACGGCGGTGAAGGTCGGGTGGTTCGGATCGGTCTCTTTCACCAGGATCGCGAGGCGGTCGAGCTGCTGCCAATATTCCGTGTCCGCGCCGTCGCCTTCGGATTCGTTGCCGATCCCCCATGCGAGGAGCGCGGGATGATCTTTGTATCGCACCACTTCTTTCTTAACCCGCTCTGCCTGTTTCTTGCAGTGCTCGGGGTTTTTGTAGGAGAACCAACTGCACTCGCTTTCCAACCAGATCCCCGCGCTGACAGTGAGATGGAGCGCGTGCGCCTCGTCGAGGATCTTGCCGAGGCCGGTGGTGGACCAGGTGCGGATCGAATTCCCTCCGCGTTTGGCCAGCTCCGGCAACCGCGTGTCACCGCCGACTCCCTGCACGAAATAGGGTTTCCCGCCGCGCGTCATCCCTTCTGCGGAAAAGGTTACGGGGATGGCGGTGGGGGCTTCAGGGACTTCAGCCGACGCTTCCCCGAGCTCGCAAGTGCGAAGCGAAAATACGAAGCCAACGAAAATGAACGCACGGAGTGAGGATCTGGGCATGTGAAAACGTATTTCGATCACGCAACCCTTACCAACCGGGAAAAATCAAGCCCCTGGCAGCTCGATGAAGCCTTCCAGCTTCCGGATGCGGGTGGGGTGGCGCATCTTGCGAAGCGCTTTCGCCTCGATCTGGCGGATGCGTTCGCGAGTCACTTGGAACTGGCGACCGACTTCTTCGAGCGTGCGGCTGTAGCCGTCCTTGAGGCCGAAGCGCTGTTCGAGAACCTCGCGCTCGCGTTCTGTTAGAGTGTCTAGCACGTCCTTGATCTTGTCCTTGAGCATCGAGAAACCGGCTTCCTCCATCGGATTGTCGGCGGCCTTGTCCTCAATGAAGTCTCCGAACGAGGTGTCGTCCGAATCACCGACGGGCGCCTGTAGGGAAATGGGCTGCTGCGCCATCTTGAGAACGGCGCGGACCCGCTCCACGGGAAGATGAATTTCCTCGGCGATTTCCTCGGGTGAAGGCTCGCGGCCGTATTCCTGGACGAGCTGCTTCTGCACGCGCATCAGCTTGTTGATCGTCTCGATCATGTGCACCGGGATGCGGATCGTGCGCGCCTGGTCGGCGATCGAGCGGGTGATCGCCTGGCGGATCCACCAAGTGGCGTAGGTGGAAAATTTGTAACCGCGGCGGTATTCGAATTTCTCGACCGCCTTCATCAGGCCCATGTTGCCTTCTTGGATTAGGTCTAGGAAGGAGAGGCCGCGGTTCGTGTATTTTTTCGCGATGGAAATGACGAGACGGAGGTTAGCCTCGACCATCTCGGTTTTCGCCTTGAGGGCCTCTTTCATCCAACGGCGCAGCTCCATGTAAACGGGCTCGAAGGTTTTGTCGTTGAGCCAAGTGCGCTGCTGGATCTCGCGCATCTTGGTGACGAATTCCTTGTCCTCCGGATGGGTATGGAGGCGGCGGGCGTATTTGCGAAATTTGTCCACATGGTCCTCCACCTGCTCGCAGAAATCCTCGACGATCTTCTGCTTGTAGTAGAAGCGGACGTAGATGCGGTGCATCGTGGCAATGTTTTTCGCGAAAGTTTCCTCGAGCTTCTTCTTGCCGCGGGGAGTCTTGGCGGAGAGCTGGCGGAAAATGTTATCGTTCTCCTCGTGAAGCGCTTTGAGTTGGTCGCATAGCTTGGGTAGTCCTTTTTCGTAGCGGTCGCGGGACTCGATCTTTTTATCCAGGATGACACGGTCAAAGCGCTCCGTTTTCTTCTTCAGCTTTTCGGCGAGTTCGAGGTAGAGGTCGGTAATGAAGCCGAACTGGTGGAGGTTCTTGGAAACCTCGATCTCCGCGTCCTCGATGCGTTTGGAAATTTCCACTTCCTGCTCGCGGGTGAGCAGCGGCACTTGGCCCATCTGCTTGAGATACATGCGGACGGGATCATCGAGGATGTCGAGCTTCTGGTCGGCCTTGACTTCCTCTTCCTCGCCGTCCCCTTCGTCCTTTTTCTTGTCCTTGAAACGGTCCACCTCGGAGGCGTCGATGATGTCGAACTCCATATTACGGAGGCGCTCCATGATGGCCTCGACGTCATCGGGATCGACGAGGTCGTTAGGCAGGATCTCGTTAATGTCGTCGTAGGTGAGGTATTCCTGCTCCTTGGCGAGCTTGATGAGTTCGCGGATCTTTTCCTGGATCTCCGGGGTGTCAATGCGGCGCTTCTCGCCTTTCTCGCCTTTCTTGCCTTTCTTGCCTTTGGCAGGCGCCGGGGCTTCGGCTTCGGACTTCTGCGCCACTTTTATTTTCCCATCGGGGGCCTTCGCGTCTTTCTCAGGAGCCTTGGCTGGCTTTTCCGGCGGCTTGGGTGCTTTTTCAGCGGGCTTAGCCGCAGTCTTCGAATCGGGGAGCTTCTTCGTGGCCGAATTGGTGATTGGTTTCGCGGCAGGTTTCGCGGCAGGTTTCGCGGCAGGTTTCGCGGCAGGTTTCGCGGCAGGTTTCGCGGCAGGTTTCGCGGCAGGTTTCGCGGCAGGTTTCGCGGCAGGTTTCGCGGCAGGTTT